>JAURXE010000497.1 GCA_030654635.1 Pseudomonas sp. | reverse complement strand
GGCGCGCACCCAGCTGTCACTCGGCGCGTCACCGTGCAGCAGATGCAGAAAGTGCCCACCGATGGTGTCGTCGTCGGTTTCCACCTCGATACGCTTGCCGTTGTGGCTGAAGTGATACCAATACAGCAGCATCGAGCCCTGGGATGCCATCAGTTTGTCGGCGATGTCACGGGCACCCGGGTGATTGTGATCGTCCTTCTCAGGGGACAGGCAGCCCAACACAGAAACACCGGTGCGCAGCACATCCATGGGATGAGCCGAGGGCGGCAATTGCTCCAGTGCGGTTTTCAACGCCGCCGGCAGACCGCGCAGCGCCTTCAACTTGGCTTTATAAGTCGCCAGTTCTGCCACGTTCGGCAATTTGCCGTGGACCAACAGATGGGCGATCTCCTCGAACTCGCAGCTAGTCGCGACATCGAGAATGTCATAGCCACGGTAGTGCAGATCATTGCCGGTGCGGCCAACGGTACACAGGGCGGTATTGCCGGCGGTCGTGCCGCTCAGGGCAACTGATTTCTTGGGCTTGAAGCCCGACGCGGTGGTCTCTTGAATTGCGCTCATCGCGGGTATCTCCTGATCAAATCCGGTTAGGTGTTTCTTGTTGTATGCCGGCTGCCTCGTTGGGCAGCCGGCTAGCCGGTTACTTCTTGGCGGCGAACAGTGCGTCGAGGCTCTGCTCGAAGGCGTGGTAGTTGATGCGCTCGTACAGCTCCATGCGGGTTTGCATGGTATCGATCACATTCTTCTGGGTGCCATCGCGGCGGATCGCGGTGTAGACGTTTTCCGCGGCCTTGTTCATGGCGCGGAACGCCGACAACGGGTAAAGCACCAGAGATACATCTGCGGCGCCTAGCTCTTCAGTGGTGTACAACGGCGTTGCGCCAAACTCGGTGATATTGGCCAGAATCGGCGCCTTCACCTTGGCGGCAAACAGCTTGTACATATCCAGCTCGGTGATCGCCTCAGGGAAGATCATGTCGGCGCCGGCTTCAATACAGGCCGCCGCACGATCCAGAGCCGACTGCAGGCCTTCCACCGCCAGCGCATCGGTACGCGCCATAATCACAAAGCTGTCATCGGTGCGCGCATCGACTGCGGCTTTGATGCGGTCGACCATTTCCTGCAAGGAAACGATTTCTTTATTCGGACGATGACCGCAGCGCTTGGCGCCGACCTGGTCTTCGATATGAATGGCCGCAGCGCCGAACTTGATCATCGACTTAACGGTGCGTGCGACGTTAAACGCCGAGGAGCCAAAACCGGTATCCACATCCACCAGCAACGGCAGATCGCACACATCGGTAATCCGTCGCACATCGGTCAGTACATCGTCCAGCCCGGTAATACCCAAATCCGGCAAGCCCAGGGAGCCGGCAGCCACGCCGCCACCCGACAAGTAAATGGCTTTAAAGCCGGCGCGCTGGGCCAGCAAGGCATGGTTGGCGTTAATCGCGCCAACCACCTGCAATGGGTGCTCATTGGCGACCGCATCGCGAAAACGTTGGCCTGGGGTACTTTTGACTGAACTCATGACTCACCTCGTGACGTGATTGTCTGATCGTTAGCGCCTTTATAGTGGCGTTCGATATTGCGCTTGGAAGCACCGATGTGACGGCGCATCAGCAACTCGGCCAGCTCACCGTCACGGTCAGCAATGGCATCGAGAATTCGGTGGTGCTCGGCGAAGGCTTGACGCGGGCGATTGGGCACCGCCGAAAACTGGATGCGATACATGCGCACCAGTTGATACAGCTCGCCGCAGAGCATTTGCGTCAGGGTGCGATTGCCACTGCCTTGAATGATGCGGTAGTGGAAATCGAAATCGCCTTCTTGCTGGTAATAACCGACGCCGGCCTGAAACGCCGCGTCCTGCTCATGGGTCTCAAGCACTCGGCGCAGTTCGGCAATCTCGGCATCACTCATGCGCTCGGCGGCCAAGCGGCACGCCATGCCTTCGAGGGACTCGCGGATTTCATACAGCTCGACCAACTCGGCATGGCTTAACGAGACCACCCGCGCCCCCACATGCGGCACCCGCACCAACAAGCGCTGACCTTCTAGCCGGTGAATCGCCTCGCGCAATGGACCCCGGCTAATGCCATACACCCGCGCCAATTCTGGCTCGGAAATCTTGCTGCCGGGGGCGATCTCCCCCTTGACTATAGCCGCCTGAATCAGTCGAAACACCTGCTCGGCGAGGGTTTCCGCATCATCCTGAAGGTTGCCTGTTACGTCGCTAGCCACTTGCATAGTGTCGACACCAAGTCATTTAACTGAGCAAAAACTAGCCCTAAAGCAGCTTTCAGTCAATACAAAACAGAAGATTGTCGACAATAACCACTTCGCGAGAAAACCTAACAACTCATGCAAAACCACGTAAATCGCCTCTAAGTGCCTGTCGCCGCTGAAAAAGCCCATGTTAGAATGCAACCCTTTGGTATTTCAGCTGCCAAACCGGCCAAGGCGCTTAAGCTGCTAGAATCAAGCCCTTGGCCCATCTGTAGCCTGTCGTGCATACCCGTCTTTATTTGCCTAATTTTTACCGTTATTGGACTTATGACTCTCAAGCTCCCAACCCTATTGCTTAGCCTGTGGTTTTTACCGGGTGTTAGCCTCGCCGCAGACAAACCTATTTTTGGCTTGAATGAGTACGCCCAGCTGGTCGGCCTGAATCTTGAAGTCGCCGCCAAGCTGGATACCGGAGCCAAAACCGCCTCCCTGAGTGCCCGCGACATAAAACGCTTCAAACGTGACGGCGAAACCTGGGTGCGCTTCTACCTGGCCATCGATGCCGCTCACGCCCACCCGATCGAACGGCCACTGGCGCGCATTAGCAAAATAAAGCGTCGGGCTGGCGACATTGACCTTGAAGAAGGCAAGACCTACACAGCCCGCCCGGTCATCGAACTGGCCATTTGCATGGGTAAAACCTTGGGCAATATCGAAGTCAACCTGACCGATCGCAGCGCCTTTCAGTATCCATTGCTGATTGGCTCCGAAGCCCTGAAACACTTCGATGCCCTGATCGACCCCAACTTAAAATACGCAGCAGGTAAACCTGACTGTGCCACTGCCGCTCTAGCTGCCGAGTAATTCACATGCGCTCTCTTAACCTGCATTTGAAAGTCCTTATCACCCTGTTGGTGGCGCTGGGCATTCTAGTTACGGCCTACCAGATCTTTATTCTCGGCATACCGGTCACCACCGACGAAACCGATTACCTGTGGAACGTCGACGCCAAGGTGGAGTTTCAAGCCAACCCGCGTGACCCGGTGAAGGTGCAGATGTTCGTGCCGCCCCTGAACCAAGACTACGTCAGCCTCAACGAGAGCTTTATTTCCAATAACTACGGTGTCGGCATCAACCGTACCGACGGCAACCGCAAGGTCACCTGGTCGGCGCGGCGCGTCAGCGGCAACCAAACTTTGTATTACCGCCTGGTGCTGACCAAGCGTTACAGCGGCGAAATACCCAAGGCCAAGGGCCCGATCTTCCGTGAAAGCATTGCCGTCGAGGGCGCTGAAAAAGTCGCCGCCGAAGCCTTGCTGGCACCGATCCGCCAGCACTCAGCCGACGTTGAAACCTTTATCAGCGAAACCATCCAACGGGTTAATAACAAGAGTGACGACAACGTAAAACTGCTCTTCGCCGGCAATGACTCGATCGGCAACAAAGCCCGCATCATCGAACTTCTGCTGTCGATTGCCCACGTTCCCATGGAGCGCGTGCACACCATTCGCCTAGTGGCCGATCAGCCGCAAAACCCAGAGCTGTGGCTGCGCAGCTTTAATGGCAAAGACTGGCTGTACTTCAGCCCGGAAACTGGCGAGCAAGGCCTGCCGAGCGACCGGATGATCTGGTGGACGGGCGATGAAAGCCTGATCAACGTTGAAGGCGGCAAAAAACCCAAAGTGACCTTTAGCCTTAGCAACAGCGAGATGAATGCCATCCAGCTGGCCAAACGCACCGACGCCAATACCGACGTCAACTTCCTCGAATACTCGCTCTACGGCTTGCCGCTGCAAACCCAGCAGACCTACCAGATTCTTATCGTGCTGCCGCTCGGCGTGCTGATAATTTTAATTCTGCGTAACCTCGGCGGCTTGCAAACCCTCGGCACCTTTACCCCCGTACTGATTGCCCTGGCGTTTCGCGAAACCCAGCTGGGCTTTGGCATCATGCTGTTCACATTGATTACCGCCCTAGGCTTGTCCTTGCGCTCCTACCTTGAGCATCTAAAGCTGCAGATGCTGCCCAGGCTCTCGGTGGTGCTGACCTTTGTGGTCATACTGATTGCCGTCATCAGCCTGTTCAGCCACAAACTTGGCTTGGAGCGCGGCCTGTCGGTATCGCTGTTCCCGATGGTGATCCTGACCATGACCATCGAGCGACTGTCGATCACCTGGGAAGAGCGCGGCGGCGGTCATGCCTTCAAAGTCGCCCTCGGCACCATCGCGGCCGCGTCACTGGCGTACCTGCTGATGAGTATTCCGGAGGTGATCTACTTCATGTTCACCGTCCCGGCGGTGCTGCTGATCATGGTGGGCTTCATGCTGGCAATGGGTCGTTATCGCGGCTATCGCCTGACCGAGCTGTTTCGCTTCAAAGCTTTTTTGAAGGATTGAGCCATGATCGGTCTCTGGAAACGTTGGAAAGCCCTCGAAGCCCGCGGCATCATGGGCATCAACCGGCGTAACGCCGACTACGTGCTCAAGTACAACAAGCGCAGCTTGTATCCGATCGTGGATGACAAAATCATCACCAAGATGCGGGCCATCGAAGCAGGCATTCACGTGCCGGAAATGTACGGGATTATCTCGACCGAGAAAGAGATCGATAACCTCGGCAAGATCATCGAAGGCCGCAGCGACTTCGTGATCAAACCGGCTCAGGGCGCCGGTGGCGACGGCATCATTGTGATTGCCGACCGCTTTGAAGATCGCTATCGCACCGTCTCAGGCAAGTTAATGAGCCACGAAGAGATCGAGCACCAGATTTCCAGCATTCTCACCGGCTTGTATTCACTCGGTGGCCATCGCGACCGCGCACTGATCGAATACCGCGTCACCCCCGACCAAATTTTCAAAAGCATCAGTTATGAAGGCGTGCCCGACATTCGCATTATCGTGCTGATGGGCTACCCGATCATGGCCATGTTACGCCTGCCGACCCGCCAGTCCGGCGGCAAAGCCAACCTGCACCAAGGCGCCATCGGCGTTGGCGTCGATATGGCCACCGGCCTGACGTTGCGCGGTACCTGGCTGAATAACATCATCAGCAAACACCCGGACACCACCAATGCGGTTGACGGTGTGCAGTTGCCTGGCTGGGATGGTTTTATGAAGCTGGCCGCAGGTTGTTATGAGCTGTGCGGGCTTGGTTATATTGGTGTGGACATGGTGCTGGACCAAGACAAGGGTCCGATGATCCTGGAACTCAACGCCCGCCCCGGCCTGAACATTCAAATCGCCAACGATTGCGGCCTGACCCACCGCGCTCACGCGGTAGAAGCACGGATTGCCGAACTGGAGAAGCAGGGTCTCAAGGAAACCCCTGAAGAGCGCGTGCGCTTTGCCCAAGAGTTGTTTGGGCATGTGCAGCCAGTGACTATTTAGACTCAGCAGCCTTAACCGCAGCGCGGTCTTGGAGCGCTTCATTGTGCTTATGCGGATGCCCCGCAGCCCTGATTAGCCATAGGCGAAATCAGGGTTCCTGCACCGAGCACAGCCATCGGGCCCGGATTGCGTTGCACTTATCCGGACTACGAGAGCGATATTCCGTTTATACAAAATCCCGTACACCCCGCTAGACTAAAGCGTTACACCAGGCTTTGGACGATCTCTGTGCAGGTATAAATCTGCAGTGCGCGAGAACGCTAAATAAACTTATGCTCTTCATCGCCTAACAGACCGCTGAGCCCTTCCAGCTTGGCACGCGTCTCGGCACGCTCATGCAGCTTCTCACGGGCCGCCTCAGGCAAATCGGTGTAGCGCACCACGCCGCGATTAACCAGCACATCAACCAAGTCTTCCAGCACGCGAACCAACTCAAGATCCGATTTTTTAAGCTTGGTCA
>JAURXE010000175.1 GCA_030654635.1 Pseudomonas sp. | reverse complement strand
CTGTGGCGCCAACGGGTGCCCTTTCATGACGAACAAAACCTGCTGACCCCGGTGCAGCGCTTTTTGCAGTCGATGCTCTATCGGCGCAACGCGCAACTGAGCCTCGACACTGCGCAACTGCCGATGGACCTGGAGCTGCTCTATTACCAAGTGCTACCGGCCGCCCCCCAGCGTGCCCAGCAGCTGGAGCGCCGCCCGGCACCGCAAGGGCTCGGCAGCCAGCCGTTTTATCAAGTACAAGTAATTGTCGAACCGGCCGAGCAACGCCGCGAGCACATCACCCTGTACTGCAACCACCGCGAGTTTTCCGAGCTGGAATATGGCCAGGATTTATTCGCCGCTGTGGCCCGACATATCCTCAGCCAACGCCAGGGCGGCGAGCGCTATCCCTGCTACATCACCGACCTAGATCTGTCGCGGGTACTCGGTGCCGGCCACAACCAAACCATCCATTACCTGCGCTACAAAGCCAAGCTGGAAGAGGCGCTAAATGGCGCGTTGCAGCAGGCGTGAGTAACCGAGCGGTGGCGCAATAGCGCTTAGAGGCTGTATTCGCCGGCGGCTTCCGGCTGGTATTCAACGGCCAGCAGGGTCAGCTTGATCAGCTTGCCGGCAGGCGCCGGCCAATCGATCTGCTGACCGACGCTTAGCCCCAGCAAAGCGCTGCCAACGGGCGCGAGAATTGACACAGTGCCTTCGACGCCGGCGTCCTGCGGGTAGACCAGGGTCAGGTGATATTCCTTGGCAGTGCTTTCGTCGCGGCAGAACACCCGTGAGTTCATGGTCACCACGCCTGCCGGCACTTCGTCATGGCCGACGACTTGCGCACGCGCCAGCTCCTTTTCCAAGGCATCGGCACCCAGGCCGAGGTTTTTCGGATCGGCGAGCAAACGCTCCAGACGTTGCAAGTCCAAACGAGTGATGGTGATAGCCGGTGTACTCATGATGCTGACGAAGCTCCCTGCAGCTGACGCAAAAAAAGCAAAACCCCGAGAGAGCTCGGGGTTTTGTTGAGCCTCTGTTTGTTGAGGCATGGGCCGACCGTAACACAGCCGAACAAATACACAAGGCACCGGCGCTTTAATGGCCACCGAGCAGTGATGGCCGTAAACGGGTGATTGCCAGTGCACAAATTTCCCGGCGCCGGGTGGCCGGGGCGCTGCCCCATTCGAGGATTTCCGCCAGCATGCGACCGCAGCCTATGCAGCGGTCGGTGTCATCCAGGCAGCACTGGCGCCGGCATGGCGACTGCACCGAGCCATCGGCCGGGACCGCGTTGTCGGGCGGCTGATCAGAGTTCTTCAAACTCAAGTTCCGCACCGCACTGTTCAAGGGTCAGGCGCGCCAGCATTTCACCGAGCAGTTCGTCACTGGTGTCGCACATCCAGCGCTCGCTGGCGGCGTCGTAATCAAAGTGAAAACCGCCCGAACGGGCGGCCAGCCATAGCTGCCGCAGCGGCTCTTGACGGCTGAAGATCAGCTGGCTGCCGTTGTCGAAACGTACCGTCAGTACGCCGGCGGAGTTTTCCAGGTCAAGGTCCAACTCGCTGCTATCAAACACGTCCTCGATGGCCTCTTGCGTAGCATCGACCAGATCGTGAAAACGGGCTTCGGTCAAACTCATTACTACTACCTCAACAAATAAAAAAGGAGCCGAGCGGTGTTTTTAACGCCGAGAATCTGGGCCAGTAATTTTGAGCCCACAGGGTCAATCGGCTAACAAACTGCGGCGATAATCACCTGGGCTTTGCCCGGTCCAGCGACGAAAAGCGCGAGCCAGGGAGCCGGCCTCGCTAAAGCCCAGCAAGAACGCAATGTCGGCCAATTCCAGCGCCGGATCGCGTAGATAATGCAGCACCAGCGGCTGACGTGTCTCATCCAGCAGCTGACTAAAAGATAAACCGGCCTCACGCAAACGCCGCTGCAAGGTCCGCGGACTCAGCGCCAAAGCTGCGGCCAAGGCCGGCAAGCTCACGGGACCGGCGGCTAACTGCGCGGCCAATAACTCGCGGGCACGGATGAGCAGACTATCGCCTTGCTTGAGTTCGGCCAACTGCCGATCGGCATAAGCGTCAAGCATCAAGCGCATCTGTGCATCGGCCTGACCGAGCGGCGCACTCAGTAAACTCTTGGGGTAAACCAGAGCATTATCGGCCTGGGCAAACAGCAGCGGGCAGCGGAAAATCCGTTGGTGCTCACTGATGTCGGCAGGTTGCGGGTGCTGAAAACGCACCAGCGTCGGTGCTAGATCCAGGCCACTGATCCAGTGCCCGAAGGTGACCCAAGCCGCCAGAGTTTCCTCGCTGGTGTGGCGCTGCAACTGCGCCGAAAACGGCTGCCAACTGTGCGCCACCTGCGGCTCCAGACCGACCTGCAGCGGTTCATCATTGAGTTCCACCCGGCCCAGGCTACCGACCAGTTCGGCGTAGCGAGCTTGCCGGTGCAGAGCATCGGCCAGTGTCGGGCAACTCATGATCAGGTAACCGAGCACGCCGTAATAACCGGGCCGCACCGCCTCGCCCAAGTGCAGGCCGAGGTCGCAATCACCACTACGGGCCAGGCCCAGCTCAAGCAATTGCAGATAGGTGCTGGCCGCCACTCGCTGTTCGCGCTGGGCCAAAATCCCGGCAGACAACTGCACCTGCGCCAACAAGGGCGCCGCCTCAATGCCTTGGCGTGCCAGGTAATCAAGCAAGCCTTGCAAGTAGGCCACCGAGACTGAACCTGCCTGTGCTTTGGGACTGTTCATCCACCCTCCGCGCGCTCGACGCCGATAGCCGTTAAAAGCCCTGAGAACCGTGAAATGTCACGGCACGCCAGGTAATTGGGCAAGCCTTGCAGCTATGCCAGCGACACCGATGCCACCAATGCCTGAGAACTGTTCATCCGCAGCGCCGATAGCCATTAAAAGCCCCGGCAGCCGTGAATTGTGGCGCATAGGCAAGCCGTCGGGGGGCCGGTATACTCGGTCGCAATTACCGATTTTACAAGGACTGCCCCCATGAAGCGCCTGCTGCTTCCCCTCGTTGCACTCGTCGTACTGTCTGCCGCCCTCGCTGGTTGTGGGCAAAAAGGCCCGCTCTATCACCCGGATGATGAGAAAGCCGCCAAGCAGCACGACAAAGACGTCTACGAAAACTAAGGGGTTTCCATGCAAGCTTTTACCAGCCGCGACGGCCAACTGTTCGCGGAGGGCGTGGCGCTGTCCGCCATTGCCGAGCGCTTCGGCACGCCTACCTACGTTTATTCGCGCGCCCACATTGAAGCGCAATACCGTGCCTATGCCGATGCCCTCGACGGCATCGAGCACATGGTCTGCTTCGCGGTTAAAGCCAACTCCAACCTCGGGGTACTCAACGTTCTGGCGCGCCTCGGTGCCGGCTTTGACATCGTTTCCCGTGGCGAGCTGGAGCGGGTGTTGGCCGCCGGCGGCAAACCGGAAAAAATGGTCTTCTCCGGCGTCGGTAAAAGCCGCGACGACATGCGCCGCGCCCTGCAAATTGGCGTGCACTGCTTCAATGTCGAGTCCACCGACGAGCTGGAGCGCCTGCAACAAGTGGCCGCCGAACTTGGCGTGCAAGCGCCGGTATCGCTGCGGGTCAACCCAGAC
This sequence comes from Pseudomonas sp., assembly GCA_030654635.1. Taxonomy (GTDB): domain Bacteria; phylum Pseudomonadota; class Gammaproteobacteria; order Pseudomonadales; family Pseudomonadaceae; genus Aquipseudomonas. The sequence goes on along the minus strand of JAURXE010000175.1, from coordinate 433 downwards.
GTTGACGCCGGCACTCACCCGTATATCTCCACGGGCCTGAAAGAAAACAAGTTCGGCATCGCCATCAACGACGCCGAGGCCGTGTACGCCCGCGCCGCCGAGTTGCCGAACCTGCAAGTGCTCGGCGTCGATTGTCATATCGGCTCGCAGCTAACCACCTTGCCGCCGTTTCTCGACGCGCTGGATCGTTTGCTGGCGCTGATCGACCGGCTGGCGGAGCGCGATATCCACATCCGTCATCTGGACCTTGGTGGCGGCCTCAGCGTGCAATACCGCGACGAGCAACCGCCGTTGGCCGGCGACTACATCGCTGCCGTACGCGAGCGTTTGGGCGATCGTAAGTTGGCCTTGGTGTTTGAACCGGGCCGCTCGATTGTCGCCAATGCCGGCGTGCTGCTGACCCGCGTCGAGTACCTCAAGCACACCGAACACA
>JAURXE010000174.1 GCA_030654635.1 Pseudomonas sp. | reverse complement strand
GGTGGGCGTGCAGGTGCCGGGTTTTATCACCGATTACAGCCAACGCCTGGATGCCCATCGCAGTGAAGCCTTGCAAAGCCTGCAGGGCTTTCGCGCCACTGCGCAGAAGTTCTTCAAGGGCGATCTGGATGCCTTGGTGGCGCACTACCGGGTCAGCGATGATCCGGTGATGAGCAGTGACGGGCAAAGTGTTGCCAATCTGGTGCAGCGTGACCGCCTGTTGGAAGCCGAGTGGTGGGCCATGCAAGGGCCTTGGTATAAGCAGGTAACGCACCTGCTGACGGCGGCCAATCAAGAGTTGCTGCTGGAAACCTATAACGGCTACCGCTATCAGGTGCTGCTGGCGCCCGAGGCCATTGCCTGGGGCTTGAGCTGCGCCTTGCTGCTGGCCTGGCTGGTGGAGTTGTTGTTGGTCAGTATCGGTTTTATGTTCGGGATGGGCCGTACCAAACAGGTGCTGGCCCGGCATCGGCATTGAGCTAAATGCCAGATAATAAAAAACGGGCCTCGCGGCCCGTTTTTTATTGGTTGTGTCCCCGTTAGCTGTTGCAGGTCGATTTTGTAGGGTGGGCTAAAGCCCGCCCTACGTTTTGCAATCAACACGTAACTGGGGCAGAGCCTTTTTATTTGCTCAGAAACTTCATGCCTTCTTCCAGCCCGGTTAGGGTCAGCGGGTACATCTGGTCGTCGACCAATTCGCGCATGATGTTGGTCGAGGCGGTGTAGTTCCAGGTCTCTTTGGGGTAGGGGTTGATCCAGATAAGCTTCTTGTATTTCTCCATAAAGCGCTTGATCCACAGATAACCCGGTTCCTCATTCCAGTGCTCGACGCTGCCGCCGGCCTGGGTGATTTCGTAGGGCGCCATGGCCGCATCGCCGACGAACACCACCTTGTAGTCGGCGCCGTACTTGTGCAGCAAATCCAGGGTGCTAAAGCGCTCGGAGGTGCGGCGCAGGTTGTTCTTCCACACCGACTCGTACACGCAGTTGTGGAAGTAGTAATACTCCAAGTGCTTGAACTCGGTCTTACAGGCCGAGAACAGCTCCTCGCAAACTTTCACGTGGGCATCCATGGAGCCGCCGATATCGAACAAAATCAGTAGCTTGATCTTGTTACGCCGCTCGGGACGCATCTGAATGCTGAGCAAGCCGCCGTCTTTGGCGGTGTGGTCGATGGTGCCGCTCAGATCAAACTCTTCGGCGGCGCCTTCGCGGGCAAATTTGCGCAGGCGACGCAGCGCCACCTTGATATTGCGGGTGCCGAGTTCGACTGAGTCGTCGAGGTTCTTGTAATCGCGCTGGTCCCAGACCTTGACCGCTTTGCCCTGGCGCTTGCCGGCATCGCCGACGCGCACGCCTTCCGGGTTATAGCCGCCGGAGCCGAACGGGCTGGTGCCACCAGTGCCGATCCACTTATTGCCGCCTTCGTGGCGTTCTTTTTGCTCTTCCAGGCGCTTTTTAAACTCTTCGATCAACTTGTCGAGGCCGCCCAGCGACTGGATATTGGCCTTTTCTTCATCGGTCAGCAGGCGCTCGAACTCTTTGCGCAGCCACTCATCGGGGATCAGCGCCTCAAGGTGCTCATTGAGGTTTTCCAGACCCTTGAAGTAGGCGCCGAACGCCCGGTCGAACTTGTCGAAATGCCGCTCGTCCTTGACCAGAATGGTGCGCGCCAGAAAGTAGAACTCGTCCATGTCAGCGAAGACCACGTTATGTTTCAGCGCGTTGATCAGGTCGAGCAGTTCGCGCACCGACACCGGAACCTTGGCGGCGCGCATTTCGTTGAACAGATTGAGCAGCATGTGGATGCCCTAATGAATAACCGTAGGGTGGGCAACCGCGAAGCGTTGCCCACCATAGATGTTAAAGGCCGATTAACGACTGCCGCGGCGGCTCATAAACGCCAGGCGCTCAAGCAACATCACGTCCTGCTCGTTTTTCACCAGGGCGCCGGCCAATGGCGGGATGGCCTTGGTTGGGTCGCGCTCGCGCAGTACCGCTTCGCCGATATTGTCGGCCATCAGCAATTTCAACCAATCGACCAGTTCGCTGGTGGAAGGTTTCTTCTTCAGGCCCGGCACTTTGCGCACGTCAAAGAACACGTCCAGGGCTTCGGCCACCAGGTCTTTCTTGAT
>JAURXE010000150.1 GCA_030654635.1 Pseudomonas sp. | reverse complement strand
CAATTGAGCGCCGTTTGTGGGCTGCTCTGACCGAGCAGGGTTGATCCGGCGAACCAATACAGAACCCGTGCATCGCTGGCGGCGTTGGCGGTCAGGGCGATGCTTTCTTGCGGCTGCGACAGGCGCAGGCTGTAGGTCACCTGGGTCAGGGGCGAGGTGATCCGTGGTGCATCCTGTTGATTGCTGGCCAGGGCTGTTTGGCAATCGCTCAAGGAGTCTGGCGGGGTGCGCCGTGGCAGACCGGCGGCGGCGAACAGGCGCTGCAAATCGGAGGGCCAGAACTCGAAAATCTGCTGCTCGCTGCTGGCCGGATCATAGGGCGGGCAGGCGGCCTTGCCGCTGTTACGGTCGATCATCACCGGCCGGTGCAGGGTCGACACGCGGATCGGCGAGACCCCGGGGATGTACCAGGTCTTGCGAGTCTGCGGGCACCAGCGGTTGGGCAGGTCGCCGGAGGCGGCGCACACCTCGACGCGGCTCAGCCCGCTGGGCGGCTGATCGACCCCGGCCTGCACCTTGGGCAGTGCCAGGGGCAGGGCATCGGAGATGCGAAAGAACAGCGGTGCGGCGGTTTTCAAACCGATAAAGGCCGGGTTCGGTTGGCCTTCGAAGTTGCCGACCCAGACCACCAGCACGTAAGGCCCAACAATGCCGGCGCTCCAGGCATCGTGATAGCCCCAGGAGGTGCCGGTCTTCCAGGCCACTGGCCAGTTGCGGCCACGCCGGTCGGGCGGCAACCCGTCCGGGCGCGGGTTGTGCCTGAGCATGTCGCGCACCATAAAGGCCGCCTGGGGTGACAGCAGCGGCGCGCCGATCGTGGCGGGCTCGTCGCTGGTGTAGCGGATATTGCGCAGGCGCCCGTCGCCGGCCAGCAGCAGGTACAGCCGGGCCAGTTCGGCTGGGGTCAGCTCGCCACCGCCCAGCGCCAGGCCCAGGCCGTAGAACTCCTCCTCGCGCAGCCGCTGGATGCCGGCGCGCTGCAGAAAGCCGTGCAACGACGGTTGGCTGATCTGGCTGGCCAGCCACACCGCCGGCACGTTGCGGCTGCGCACCAGCGCCTCTTGGGCGGTCAGTGGGCCGGCAAATTTGCCGTCGAAGTTCTCCGGCTGAAAGTTGCCGAAGGCGGTGGCGGCATCCTTGATGATGCTCATCGGGTGGATCACCCCCTGATCCAGCGCCAAACCATAGAGAAAGGGTTTCAGTGTCGAGCCGGGCGAGCGCCGCGCCTGTACGTCATGGACCTGGCCGCGAATGCTCGGCGCGAAGTAATCCGCCGAGCCCACCAGGGCTTTTACCGACTGGTCGCGGCTGTCCACCAACAGCGCCACTGCGTTGTGCACCCCTTGCGAACTGCGCTCGGCGACAAACTGGCTGAGCAATTGCTCCAGCAGCGTTTGCAGCGGCAGATTC
>JAURXE010000139.1 GCA_030654635.1 Pseudomonas sp. | reverse complement strand
CTATCCCACTCGGACAGGTCAGCAGTACCGCACTCCAGCGCAAAGCGCTCGACGACGAAGTCATCCAAGCCCTGGGCGTGGAGAACGCCGGGAATCTTGTAGATGGTGTCGACGTCTTCCAGGCCAATCACAGCACGTTCTTCAACGTTGGTGAACAGCGCGATTTTGTGCCGCGAGGACATATCAATCGGGTGATCGGAGCGGCAGATCAGCACGTCTGGCTGCAAGCCAATCGAACGCAACTCTTTCACCGAGTGCTGGGTAGGCTTGGTCTTGGTCTCGCCGGCGGTGGCGATATACGGCACCAACGTCAGGTGAATCAGCATGGCGCGCTTGGCGCCCACTTCGACGCGCAACTGACGGATCGCCTCAAGGAACGGTTGCGACTCAATATCGCCAACCGTGCCACCGATCTCGACCATGGCCACGTCGGCATCACCGGCACCCTTAATGATGCGGCGCTTGATCTCGTCGGTGATATGCGGAATGACCTGGATGGTCGCGCCCAGATAGTCACCACGGCGCTCTTTGCGCAGCACGTGTTCGTATACACGGCCGGTGGTGAAGTTATTGTTCTGGGTCATGGTGGTGCGGATAAACCGCTCATAGTGGCCCAGGTCAAGGTCGGTCTCAGCGCCGTCGTGGGTTACGAACACCTCACCGTGCTGAAACGGGCTCATGGTGCCCGGATCGACGTTGATGTAGGGGTCCAGCTTGAGCATGGTGACCTTAAGGCCCCGCGCTTCCAGGATAGCCGCCAGTGAAGCTGAGGCGATGCCTTTGCCCAGTGAGGAAACAACACCGCCCGTGACGAATATGAAGCGCGTCATGAAAAACCCTAGAAGTCTGCGTTTAAGCGGTCAATGCCGCCAGAAAAAGCCTAGCAAGGTCCTAAAACCTGCCGGAAACAAGCAAGCTATTGCCGATTCCAAAGGAGTCAGCAAAAGCTGTAATAAGACGGGAGAGTAGTCTACCGGAAAGGGCCTTTCAGCTCAAACCCTGGTCATTCGTCGGCACCTGCCAGATAAATTGCCAAGTGTCCGGCCCGGCAACACTTAAATGCGGCGCATTGGCCACCGCCAGCAACTGCTCGCCCTGATACAGCAGCGGCAGACGGCCACGCAAAAACCCTGGCACGCTGGCCTCATTGAGCAAACGTTTGAGATCGCGGCGCCCGCGCCCAGCCAGGTGCAGCAGGTCGCCACCCTGACGATAACGCACCCGTAATACGCCCTCAGGAGCCTGACCCAGCAAATAAACATGACCATTGCCGGGCAGCGACAGCTGTGGCGCCGCCGTCAACGGCAGATCAATCGACGGCAACTGTTGCAACCAGGGGCCGGACAACCACCACAACCGGCCGTCGGCTCGTCGCAACTCACCGCGGGCCAAACGCCAAACCGGCGCGGCATCCACCGCAGCAGTCGCCAGCGAGGTCCAGCCGGCCCAATGATCGCTGTCGGGCAAAGGCGTCAGGGGCGCCAACCAGTGACGCAACAGATTGCGCTGACGGGCGGCAGACAAGGTTAATAACGGCGCCAAAGGCAAAGACGGCAGTGGCAACCAGGCAAAGCGCGAGTCTTGCTGCATAACGGCTAGATCGGCCTGCGCCAACTCATCCAGCAAGCCTTGCGCCTCGCTCAGGTGCGCGGCGCTACGAGCCATGCCGGCCACCGCTTGCGGCCAGCGCTGGGTGAGTAGCGGCAACACCTGCCGGCGCAAGAAGTTGCGGGAAAAGCGCTCGTCTCGATTGGATGGGTCTTCCACCCAGTCCAAGCCATTGGCGCGGGCGTAGTCTTCCAGCTCGGCGCGTGGCACATCCAGCAAGGGCCGCACTAACTGCCCAGCCCCAAGTGGTCGACTCGCCGGCATGGCCGCCAGCCCACGCGCACCGGCGCCGCGCAATAAACGAAACAACAGGGTTTCGGCCTGATCGTCGCGGTGCTGGGCGGTCAGTAGCAACTCACCCGCACCGAGCAACTCCACAAAGGCGGCATAACGCGCATCGCGGGCGGCCTGCTCAAGGCTGGCGCCGGCTTGCACCTGCACTTCACGCAGCAACAAGGGCACCCCAAGTTCGCCACAGACTCGCTGACAATGGGCAGGCCAAGCCAGTGAGGCCGCCTGCAAGCCGTGCTGGATATGAATGGCACGCAGCGACGGCAATTGCTCTCGGCGCGACAAGCCAACCAACAGATGCAGCAGCACCGTGGAATCCAGCCCACCGGAAAACGCCACAGTCCAGACCGGCGCGCTGCGCCAGGCGGATAGCGCCACCAGTAATTGGGCTTCTAGGGACATCAGCATTTAACCGTGTGTGAGTAATCCGCGCGGACCAATAACAAGGAGACAAGAAAAAATGGCGTACTGCCTGAGCAAGTACGCCATTCGAATCGCTTAGCACTGCAGCTTAAGCGATGCCGTAGCTCATCAGGCGCTCATAACGACGAGCCAACAGCGCCTTAGTATCGAGTTTTTTCAGCGCCTTGAGTTGATGGGCCAGTTCTTTGCGAATCGACTCGGCCACCACTTCCGGGGCGCGATGGGCGCCGCCC
>JAURXE010000490.1 GCA_030654635.1 Pseudomonas sp. | reverse complement strand
TCGACCTGTTGCAGCGGCGCCAGCAGGTTGTGCTGTGCCGCCACGTCGGTCGGGATCAAACGGGTGTAAGTGGGGATCAATCCGGCGCAGCTGACGATCTGTGGCGCCCGTAGCTCGACGCCGTCTTTCTGCAGGCGCACGCCCACCGCCCGGCCGTTCTCAACGATGATTTTGTCCACCCCGGCATAGGTAAATACCTGGCCGCCGGCCGCTTCGATCACCGGGATGATGGTCTCAGCGATACTAATTGCACCGCCCACCGGGTAGTTGCCGCCGGTGATGTAGTGCTTGGCGACCATGGCGTGCATAACGAACGCCGCTTGCGCCGGCGGCAGGCCGTAATCGCCCCACTGGGCGGTGAGCAGGCCGATCAGCTCGCGGTTGTCGGTCAGGCCTTCGAGCACTTGCAGGGTGGTCTTGAAGAAGTAATCCGGCAGCCAGTAACGGCGCAACTTGCTGTAGAGCACGCCCAAACTGCGCGGCAGCGCTTGGCCGGCGAAGAAGCGTGGGACCTTGGAGCTGACTTCGCTGAGCAAGTCGACATAGCGGTCGATGGCCGCCGCCTCCTGGGGAAAGTGGCGCTTGATCTCGGTCTTGAACTCTTCGCGGCCGGCAACGTAATCGTAGGTCTTGTCGCCGAGGATGATGCGGTCGTAGTGGGCGTCCATCGGCGCCCAGTCGAGGTTGCCGTCGCTGATCACGTCGAACACCCGACGGATCGCCGCCCAGGGTTTGTGCACCTCACCGATGTAATGCACGCCCACGTCCCACTCGTAACCTTCGCGCTCATAGCTGTGGGTGTAACCGCCGGCGGTGTAGTGCTGTTCCAGCACGCACACGCGCTTGCCCAGCTTGGCCAGCAGCGCGGCGGTGGTCAGGCCGCCGATACCCGAGCCGATGACTATGGCGTCGTAATCGGTGCGGGCCAGGCGTGGACGGAAGCGGGTGCCGGTGCGTTTCATCGAGGATCTCCGGTTATTGTTGTTATGCAATTGTTTGCATACTAGATCGGCTTTCTCGACTAATGCAACTTATTGCATAGCCCGTATACTGCGCCGCTCTCCTCGTTTGCCTTGTGAAGCCTGCCCATGTCCCTCAAGCACGCCATTCTTATCCTGTTGGAAAGCCAGCCGGGCAGCGGTTATGACCTGGTCAAACGCTTCAAGGATGGTCTCGGTTATTTCTGGAACGCCAAGCACCAGCAGGTTTATCTGGAGCTGAAAAAGCTCAATGAAGCCGGTTGGCTGGAGTTTGAGGCCGAGGCGCAAGACACCCGCCCGGACAAGAAAAACTACCGCCTGACCCCGGCCGGGCATGCCGAGCTGCTGCGTTGGCTGGCGGCGCCGGTGCAGCCGAACAAGATCAACGATGCCCTGCTGGTCAAGCTGTTCGGCGGTGTCCACACCTCGATCGAGAACCTGCGTGAGGAGATGACCGCCCACGTCGCCGTGCACCGCAAAACCCTGGACAGCCTGCTCAACATCGAGCGCGACTACCTGGCCCTGCCCGCCGCCGAACGGCAAGCCTGGCGCCTGCCCTACCTGACGTTGCGCCGCGGCATTTTAGGCGAGCAAGCCTGGCTGGCCTGGGCGGCTGAAGTGGCGCTGGAGTTGGCTCGGTAGGACGGGTTAGCCGCGCAGCGGCATAACCCATCGCGGGCATGATCGCTGCCGATGGGTATCGCTACGCTCAACCCATCGGCAGCGCCGAGCGCATCACGACAAGCGCCAGCCTGCCCCGTATGATCGGCGCCGGATCAACATCAACGAGTTACCGAGGGCCTTAAGGATGAAGCGATTTATGCCGCAATGGATGTATCTGGTGCTGTGCCTGCTGCTGGGCAGCCTGGCTGGTTGCTCCACCGCGGGCGGTGATAGGTCGGGCGCCGGCGCCGAATCGGCCGAGGCCAGCGCCAGTGCGCCGCTGCAAGGCAAAAGCTCGGGGCGGCTGCTGGTCTGGACCGCCAGCTTTACCCTGGAAGTGGCGGACATGGACAAGGCCAAGCTGCAACTCAGCCAGCGCATGCTGGCCCTCGGCGGTTATGTCGAGGAGAAGAGCGATAACGGCGACTACAGCCAGTACTTCGTGTTTCGCGTGCCCAAAGATGCGTTCGAGACGGCCCTGGGCGGCATCGAGCAGAGTGGCAAGGTGCTGTCGCGCCACGTCAAAGCCGAGGATGTCACCGAGCAGTACGTCGATGTGGAAACCCGCCTGAACAACAACAGAGCCCTGCGCGATCGCCTCAAGGAGTTGCTGGGCAAGGCCAAGAGCGTGCAGGACATTCTGCAGATCGAGACCGAGCTGAACCGCATCCAGACGGAGATCGACTCCATGGAAGCGCGCATGCGCGTGCTCAAGGACCAGATCCAGATGGCCACGCTCAAGGTTGAACTGCGCCAGCAAGCCGAAGAAAAACCGCCGACCATCTATGGCCCACTGGGCTATGTCTACAAGGGCGCCGAGTGGTTTATCACCAAGCTGTTTATCATTCGTGAGTGATACGCGGCGGTTGGTTTTGCCCTCAGGAGCTTTGCTCCGCCATGCCGCGGCGTAGGGGGCGCGATTGGCAGAGTGCCAACCCTTAGGCACTTTGGCGTTTGCATCTGTGACGGGTTCACCGCTTGTGGCTTTTACGTCTGTGGCGACGGGTGTTGCTGGCGAATAATCCGCCCCCAACCCTGTCGCTCGGTGCCCGCTGTACCGTTTGACCTTTCTACAAACACCTTCGGGTATGAGGTTTTATGGTTCAGCTACGTCGCCTACTGCTGGCTCTGGCCGCGGCATCTTCCAGCTCAGTAGTCACTCAGGTCTGGGCCCTCGGGCTCGGTGAGGTGCAGGTGCAATCGGCCCTCAGCCAACCGCTGCGCGCGCAGATTGTCTTGCATCAGGTGGCCGGGCTGAATCAGGACGAGGTGGTCGTGCGCCTGGCATCGCCCCAGGTCTACCTGCAGGCCGGACTGCAGCGCGATGATTTCCTCGGCAATGTGCAACTCAGCCCGCAACTGAATGCCCAGGGTGGGGTGATTCGCATCAGCTCCAGCCAGCCGGTGCGTGAGCCTTACCTGACGTTGCTGGTCGAGGTGGTTTGGCCGGCAGGCCGCCAAGTGCGTGAGTACAGCCTGCTGCTGGATCCGCCGAGTTACAGTTACAAAACTCCCGCTGCACCTGCCAGCAACCTGGCGGTCAGCAGCCCGTCCGTGCCGGCCGCGCTACCGAGTCGGGCCGCTGCCGCATCTGCGTTGCAGGCCGGCGGCCACTACCAGACCCGTGACAATGACCGCTTATGGGACATTGCCCAGGGCATTCGCGGTGCCGCGACGGCCCAGCAGGCCATGCTGGCGATTCAGCAACTGAATGCCGAGGCCTTTGTTGGCGGCAATATCAATCGCCTG
>JAURXE010000116.1 GCA_030654635.1 Pseudomonas sp. | reverse complement strand
GGGCGGCGTCGGTGTCGGCCACGTTGTTGAATGACAGCTCTTTACCTTGCAGCTGTACGGCGGGGGCGATGCAGGCTTCACCTTTTTGCGCTGCCACGTAGAACGCCGCGCTCTGGTGCGGGTTCTCGCCGTAACGCATTTCTTGCGCCTTGATGAACTGGCTGTTGAACGTCTGCGGAAAGGCGCTGCGGCCTTCGGTCGACAACGTCTCGGCTGCCTGGTCGATGGTGCCCAGGTAGTTGGCGATCATGCCGTCGTAGGCGGCGGTGTGCTCACAGGCCTTGAGCATCAGGGCGAAGCGCTCGGCGTAGGTCTGACCGCCGTTGTTCAGGCTGGCCAGCACGCTGGCGTAGTCGCCGGCATTGACCACGATAGCCACGTCTTTGTGGTTCTTGGCGGCGGAACGGACCATGGTCGGGCCGCCGATGTCGATGTTTTCAATCGCAGTCGGCAAGTCGCAACCCGGCTTGGCGATGGTGGCGGCGAAGGGGTAGAGGTTGACTGCCACCAGATCGATTGGCTTGATACCGTGCTCAGTCATGATGGCGTCGTCGATGCCGCGACGGCCGAGAATGCCACCGTGGATTTTCGGGTGCAGGGTCTTGACCCGGCCATCCATCATTTCCGCGAAGCCGGTGTAGTCGGCCACTTCCACGGCCGCCACGCCATTGTCCTGCAGCAGCTTGAAGGTGCCGCCGGTGGAGAGGATTTCCACGCCGAGGTTTACCAGTTCGCGGGCGAACTCGAGGATGCCGGTCTTGTCGGAGACGCTGATCAGGGCGCGGCGGACAGGGAGGCGAGTGGTCTGGTCGGTCATGGTGGTTTCCATCAGGCGTGGTTAGCAATAAAAGGGTTGAAGCAAAAAGGGCGACCGCTGGCGGTCGCCCTTTTTATCGGATCTGGATTTACAGCAGGTCGTACTGCTTAAGCTTCTTGCGCAGGGTGCCGCGATTCAGGCCCAGCAACTCGGAGGCCTTGGTCTGGTTGCCCTTGACGTAATTCATCACGGTTTCCAGCAAGGGCGCTTCGACTTCCGAGAGCACCAGGTTGTACACGTCGGTGACGTCGGCGCCTTCCAGGCGCGAGAAGTAGTTGTGCAGCGCCCGCTCGACATTGCCGCGCAGGGTCTGGCCCTCGGCGCTCGGGGTGTTCAGGTGCTGCTTAAGATTTACGTTGTCGCTCACCGCAGTTGCCCCGTTATAACGTGCTTCGTCAAAGCCTTCTCCGTTAAGGAAATGCTCGCTAATGGTGTTCATGCTGCCGCCCCTTCTGCGTGGTTATGGCACTCAATAAAAAACGCTTTAACGCTGGCGTGCTGCGCCTCGGTTGTCTCAAGGCGATTGAACTGGCTACGAAACTCGCGGGCCCCAGGCTGAGTGGCCAGGTACCAGCCAACATGCTTGCGGGCGATACGCGGGCCCATCACCTCGCCATAGAAGGCATGCAGCGCGGCCAGGTGTTGCAATAAAATCTGTTCCACTTCCAGCAAGCTGGGCGGCGCCAAGTGCTCGTCGGTGGCCAGGTAATGGGCTATTTCCCTAAATAGCCACGGCCGCCCCTGCGCCGCACGGCCAATCAGCAAGGCATCGGCCCCGGTGGCGGCCAGTACCTGGCGGGCCTTCTCGGGCGAGTCGATATCGCCGTTGGCGAATACCGGAATCGACACCGCCTGCTTGATCGCGGCAATGGTTTCGTACTCCGCGTCGCCGGTGTACAGGTCGGCGCGGGTGCGGCCATGCACGGCCAGGGCGCTAATACCGCTCTGTTCGGCGATCTTGGCGATGTTGATGCCGTTTTTATGTTCGCGATCCCAGCCGGTGCGGATCTTCAGGGTCACCGGCACCGTCACGGCCGCGACCACCGCCTGAAGAATCTCGGCGACCAGGCTTTCATCCTTCATCAACGCGGAACCAGCGGCCTTGTTGCAGACTTTCTTGGCCGGGCAACCCATGTTGATATCAATAATCTGTGCGCCCATTTCGACATTCCGTCGCGCCGCTTCCGCGAGCATCTGTGCGTCGCCACCGGCGATCTGCACCGAGCGGGGTTCGGCATCGCCGCTATGGATCATGCGCAGGCTGGATTTGCGCGTGTTCCATAAACGCACATCGCTGGTGACCATCTCCGACACTACCAGGCCGGCACCCATACGCCGACAAAGCTGGCGAAATGGCTGATCTGTGACTCCGGCCATGGGCGCGAGAATCAGCTGATTCGGCAATGTGTAGGGGCCGATGCTTACCGCCGACATGGATCTTCCCTGTAGTTGGCTGGATCGGTGAGAGTGCGAAAAAGGGTGGGCATGATACCCGCTCTCGGTGTCAGGTTAAAGGCTGGTTTGAACAAAATATGAACAGTTGCGGGCTTATAGCGAAGAGTTTGGATGCGTCCGCAAACGCTCCAGAGGCGGCGCTTGCGGGCAGTTTTGCGGGGCGCGAACTTACTCGGGAGAGTGGAAGCTCAGGCTGTAGTTCACGGCCTTAGTGCCGGGGTCGAGGATGTCGAGGGAGATGTGAATCGGCGTCTGCGGCGGCATTTCCGCTTGGCCGGCCAGCTCGCCGGCCAGGTATTCACTGGGCTTGAAGCTGCGGCTGGCCAACAGCTTGCCATTCAGGTCGGCGAATCGCAGTTCCAGCAGCGGGAAGGGCTGCGAAAACGCCGCGCGGTTGTACAGAATCGCATCGACCACCAAGGCGCCGGTGAACTCGGGATGGCTGCGCACCACTAGGTTGCTGCTCTTGATCAGACTGATCTCGACCTTGGACGGCAATTTGCAG
>JAURXE010000101.1 GCA_030654635.1 Pseudomonas sp. | reverse complement strand
CATCGAAGATCTGTTGAGAGCAATCTTTAAAGAGCCCGCATTGCCGCCACCAAAGATCGGACCTCGACCAAACTTTTCTAGCTTTGGCAAACCTACGATTACACAGAAGCCACCACGACTTGCGGTGCTGGACATCGAGGAATGGCACCTACTAAGCGGTGTAGCAAGCAATGAGCGATGGCCCAAATCGTTCACAATCCCCGAAGAGTCTGAACGATACAGTCTGGATGCAGGTGACACGGTCAAATTGCAATTTGAGTTCTCCCTGAAAGACGATAATGGCGAGGATGAACTTTTCGGGGAGCGGATGTGGGTAGAGGTGAAAGGAAGCTCAGGCCCATATTTGATAGGTGAACTCTGCAATACCCCTTGCTGCTCAGACGAACAGGAAAACTTAAAAGCAGGCGACACCGTAGTATTTCTGCCTGAACACGTTATAGACATATGGGAAGAAGACTCAGAAAAAAGCGACTCCTAGTCCAGGACCGAAACGAATCGCATCTTGCAAGTGGTCTGGAGCCAAATGCGCATAGCGCATGGTCATTGCCAAGCTGGAGTGCCCCAGGATTTTTTGCAGGGTGAGGATGTTGCCGCCGTTCTGGATGAAGTGACTGGCGAAGGTGTGCCGAAGGCCATGGGCGGCTTGTCCACGCGGTAGATCAATCGTTGTTCTAGCCAATGCCCGCCGAAACGAAGTAATCGCCCCACTGAACAAACCATGCTGTTTCCAATGCGCAACTATCCGGCTGTGCAGCTCAGGCGTTATGGGCACTGACCGAACCTTTCCACTCTTGGTGCCACTGAAACTGATACCGTCGGGAAAACGCAAAGTGTTGAAGATGATTGAGCTGGTAACCCAAGCATCCTAGACGGGCGATGTCAGGCACAGGCGTGGGTTATAGAGGGATGAGTGGGCAAGTATCTTAGCCACTTAACTCTCTGACCTATCCAGCCAAACTCCCCAGCAAGGATTTGAACCCGGCCATTTGGATTCACTACGTGCCTCTTGACGAAAGGCTCAAGGTTTCTATACTCGGGGCCGTGACTGTAAGAATTCCAACAAATCACTGGCGAAAGGCAACTGACCCGAAACCGTTGATTTGAGCAGGGGTAAGAGGTTTAGGATTCAAATCCCCCCGGCCCACCAAATGCACCACCCTAAACCCCTGATTTTCCTAGTGAATTTCAGGGGTTTTTGCTTTCCAGGGTAGTCGGTGTCGAAAAAGTGTCGCACGCTGCGGAAAAGGCCAAATAGTGCAAAAAAACAGAATCCTTCTGGATTGGATAGACACCGTTCCGGTCCAATCAAAACAAAATCATGCATGATCTGGTAAATATTTACGCAAAAAACGAAACTGAGGTTTGACAGATAAAACTCAGATACGGATAATGCGCGCCACAAATAGCAACGTAGCTCAGTTGGTTAGAGCACGGCATTCATAATGCTGGGGTCGGTGGTTCAAGTCCACTCGTTGCTACCATACAAAACAAAGGCTTACCCTCGGGTAGGCCTTTGTCGTTTCTGGGACTTGCAGTATCAGCAGGCTACAGCTCTAAGATCGGAGAGACAGCCTGAGCAAGTCCGCGCTGCCAGCCGAATCGAATCCAGGGCAAATGCGCTAGTGAAAATACCCCGCAATAATTGCTTCAACTTCCCCGCTGTTTTTCATCTCAGTTAAGACAGCATCCATTTTGTTGATGAAATCCAATTTGTACGGCGGGTTGGCTTTGGCGCTGTAGCCGATAAAGGTATCTTCATTGGATAACACCGCCGCCTCGTGCAACTCCAAAATGAAGCCGATTTCGCTGCTGCGCAGTAGTTTTGCCGAGTAAAGCGCGGCGCCTCGATCGCTGACGTAACAGTCGATCCGCCCCAGGGCGAGTTTCTTTAGATTTGAGTCGTTGTCCTTGGCTTCTTCAAGTTTGACGATGCCGCTTTGGGCGGCTTGCATCAGGCGATCCGACAATAGAAAGCCATTGTTGATGCCCATCACCAGCCCGGCAAAGTCGGCGGGGAACTGTTGAGGATTGGAGCGCATCACCCTGTCGGTGCAAAACACCACCACCGTCTCGCTGTACAACGGCACCGAGTACTGCTGGATGTAGCCCCGCTCCTTCTTGAGGCCCGGCGGAAACAGGCCAAAGCCCGAGCCTCGCTCGACGTATAGCAGGCCGCGCTTCCAGGGGACGGGCAATAAATCAATCACGTACTCGGGCTTCATCCGCTCGGCCGCTTTGGTCAACACGTCCACGTAGATGCCTTTGAACTCGCCGTCCTCGACAAAGCTGTAAGGTCGATAGCTTTCATCGCCGTATAGAACCACGCGCTCTGCCGCGTGCGCGGTGGGCGCGATGCTGCTAGCGAGGCAAAACCAAGCAGCCCAGAGCCGGTGAGCAATCGAGTTCATGGCGTTTCTCAGCGAGAGCAAGCCTCTCGCGCAGGGTAAATAACGCAACCAACTTTCGGAGCAGAGCCACGCAGCAAAGCCATGGGTCGCGCCCGCTTGGCGCAGGTGAAGTTAAGCCTGTCTGCGCGGATTGCTAGGGGTGATAATACTCCGCACGCTTGTTATTTTTTAATCAGGGAGTCCTGCCGCAGTGATGTTCGAGATCAAGCCGTTGAGTCCTGAAACCTATCGCCAGCAAACCCGCCGCAGCACGCTGATCATTGCTCTGAGCTTCGCGCTGCTGGCCATGCTGCTGTCGACCCTTACGGTACTGCTGTTCGGCGAACCGGGTGGAGATAATTTTCGCTTGAATCTGGCCGGCGTTATTGCCGCACTGTTGCTGACCGTGGCACTGGTGCGCTTTAAGTTCTGGTCGCAACCCTGGATGGCCAGCGCCGTCTATGGCTGGCAACTCAAGCGCAGCCTGATGAGCATTACCAACATCATGCACCACGTCAGCGCCGGCGTGCTGGCCCGCGACCCAGCGGCCATGCAATTGCTGCGCTTTTATCACTTGGGGCTGACACAGATGCACCAGCTGGACGGCAACTCCAGCGCCCTCAACCAGGTCGTGCGCGAAAGCGAGCAACACAAGGAATGCATGACGGCGCTGGCAATGGATACCGAGCAATATCGGTTGAATCCCGATTGGCTGGCGGCGGTGAAGAAGGCTGGCGCAGCGCAGTAAAGCCTGCAGGGCGGGTGAAACCCGCAAACGCATCACCCGTCGAGCTGCACCAGCCCGGCCTTAGCTAAAGGCTTACTGGCTCAAACGCTCCAGCTCGCGCCTGACCATTTGCGCAAAGGGCGCGGGGCTGAGCGCGTAAAGCTCAGCAGCAACCCAGGCCAGCCAGCGCCCGCCCATTTGCTGTTTGGCCGCCAGCAAACGCTGCGCTTCGGCCTCGGCGCGGGCTTGGTTTTGCTGATGGAATGCCGCCCGGGATGGTTTGGCGGGCGGGTCTGTGAGGTCGTTCATCTGGGCTCTCGCGGTAACGTTTTAAGGGATGCTACCTACGAACTGGCAACGCCTAACGCGCGCACAGCCCGACTGGCAGAGATTACAGCCGGGCCAATATGCCCTGGCCGATGACGCGAGTAGTCTCCCCGCCAAAATCTATCCGCCCTTCTTGCTCGAGAAAGTCGCCCACGCTTTGCTCGAGGCGCTCGGCCAGCAGCGGTTGCTGCCAGTGATAGCGCAGCAGCAAGGCCACGCTGAGAATGGCGGCCAGCGGGTTGGCGCGGCCGCTGCCGGCGATGTCTGGCGCGCTGCCGTGCACGGGTTCGGCCAGGGCCAAACCCGTGCCCCAGTTCAGCGAGGGCGCCAAGCCGAGGCCGCCGCTCCAGTGACAAGCCAGATCGGAGAGGATGTCGCCGAACAGGTTGCTGGTGACTATCAGGTCGAACGCCTGCGGGCTTTGCACCAACTGCAAGGCGGCCACGTCGACCAAGCGCTCATCGAGCAGCGCGCCGAAACCGGCGGCCTCCAGCACCGCGCGGCAACTGTCGCGAAACAATCCGCAGGTTAATGGCAGCACATTGGCTTTGTGGACCAGGGTGATCCGTCGGCTGCTACGCGCGGCGGCGATCTGCACCGCGCAGGCGGCCAGGCGTTCGCAGGCTTGGCGACTGATCACCCGCTCGGCGATGGCCACGCCGTCGCTTTCCCAGTGCTCGCGGCCGCTGTAGAGACCTTCGCTGTTCTCACGCAGGATCAACAAATCGACCCCGGCCTGCGGCGATACATGCGGCCAACTGCGCACCGGGCGCAGATTGACGTTAAGCCCCAGGCTCTGCCGTAAAGTCAGGATGGCGCTGCGATAACCCGCCACCGAGCGGCTCGGTGAAGACACCGCACCGAACAGGCCGGCGCCGCAGGCATGCATGCTCGCCAGTGTGGCCTCAGGCACCGCGCAGCCGTGGCGCTGAAAGCAATCCCAGCCGGATTCGGCCTCGGTCACGTGCAGCGCGGGCAGTAATTTGCCCAGCACCTCAACGGCGACCGGCACCACTTCAGGGCCGATGCCGTCGCCGGCGATCACGCAGAGCGTCGGCGGCTCGAGAGGTGGCTCAATCTGTGCGGCGGCCGCAACAGCGGACGGCATCAGCTCAAACCGAGCGGACGCAAGCGGTAGTGCGGCGGCAGTTGCTCGAGGCCACTGACGGTGACGTTGAGGTTTTTCCAGCGGCCGTCTTTGATGCCATAG
>JAURXE010000088.1 GCA_030654635.1 Pseudomonas sp. | reverse complement strand
GATCACGGCGCGGAACTGGCCGGTGCGGTCAGTGAAGAGCTGGTGGTTGAGCGGATTCGCGAGGGCAGTGAGCGCCAGCGCATTCCACTGCAAAACCGCTTGGGTTCCAGCCACCCCAAGCTCACTCAGGCGGTGTTGCTGATGGAGGCCAATATCGAAGAGCCGCTGACCACCGACGAAATCGCCCAGCATGTGTGCGTTTCGCGGCGTCAGCTGGAGCGGATCTTCAAGCAATACCTCAATCGGGTGCCGAGCCAGTACTACCTTGAACTGCGGCTGAACAAGGCCCGCCAGTTGTTGATGCAAACCAGCAAATCGATCATCCAGATCGGCCTGTCGTGCGGCTTCTCCTCGGGGCCGCATTTCTCCAGCGCCTACCGCAACTTCTTCGGCGCCACCCCGCGCGAAGACCGCAACCTGCGGCGCAGCAGCAGCCCCTTCGAAATCAGCCAGCCGGCGGTTGAGCGGCGCTGATAAACCAGCGCTGATCGCTCGCAGGTTCGGGCAATGAAAATCGCGTCAACTACTCCCCGTGCCGCACGCTGACGGCGCATTTTCATTGCCAGAATAAAAGCATTGAAAAAAATCACTGGCTGGCTCGCCCTGCAAGGCTCCAAGCGAGGTCGTCGCCAGTCAATCCAGTCCCTTGGGTTGCCCGGGCCTGAGCGGGTTTTGGCGCGACAGAATTTTGCTCGGGCCAGCGCGGGGCTCTTCAACAGCGTTTAAACTGCGACTTCGCGATGCTTTCTGTCGCATTGCTGTAAGCCTTGCCGGGCCGTGGGTTGGCCTTGTAAGAAGTTGTCGCATGGCGGCAATGCCAAGCCCTTGGCAGCCCCTACAATCATTTCAACGCCGACCATTGCCGGTCGGTGTTTCTTCTCTGGAGAGTTTTAATGTCCGTTGAGCATGCGCCGGTTTCACGCGCCGATTTTGATCAGGTGATGGTTCCTAACTACGCGCCAGCCGGTTTTATTCCGGTGCGCGGCGAGGGTTCGCGAGTCTGGGACCAGAGCGGTCGTGAGCTGCTGGATTTTGCTGGCGGCATCGCTGTAAACGTTCTGGGTCATTGCCATCCGGCGTTGGTCGGCGCGCTGACCAAGCAAGCCAACAGCATGTGGCATATCTCCAACGTGTTCACCAACGAGCCGGCCCTGCGTCTGGCCAAGAAGCTGGTGGATGCGACTTTCGCCGAGCGGGTGTTCTTCTGTAACTCCGGCGCCGAGGCCAACGAGGGCGCGTTCAAGCTGGCCCGGCGTTATGCCCATGACGTGTATGGCCCAGAGAAGTTTGAAATCATCGCGGCAGTCAACAGCTTCCACGGCCGCACCTTGTTTACCGTCAGTGTCGGCGGTCAGCCGAAGTACTCCGACGGTTTCGGTCCAAAAATTCAAGGTATCAGCCATGTGCCCTTCAACGATCTGGCCGCGCTAAAAGCCGCCATCTCGGACAAGACCTGCGCCGTGGTGCTGGAGCCGATCCAGGGCGAAGGCGGTGTATTGCCGGCCGAGCAGGCCTACCTGGAAGGCGCCCGTGAGCTGTGCAACCAACACAACGCCTTGCTGATTTTCGATGAGGTGCAAACCGGCATGGGCCGCAGTGGCGAGCTGTTCGCCTATATGCACTACGGCGTGACGCCGGACATCCTCTCCAGCGCCAAAAGCCTGGGCGGCGGTTTCCCGATCGGCGCCATGCTGACCACCGAGGCGATTGCCAAGCACCTGACGGTTGGCACCCACGGCACCACCTATGGCGGCAACCCGCTGGCGTGCGCGGTGGGTGAGGCGGTGATCGATGTGGTCAATACCCCAGAGGTGCTGGCCGGCGTGAAAGCCAAGGCGGCACGTTTTAAAGCCAAGTTGGAACAGATTGGTCAGCAGTACGGCGTGTTCAGCGAAGTGCGCGGTCTGGGCTTACTGATTGGTTGTGTGCTCAGCGAGGCTTGGAAGGGCAAGGCGAAAATCGTCCTAGACGCCGCCGCGGTTGAAGGTTTGTTGGTGTTGCAGGCCAGCCCGGATGTGGTGCGTTTCGCGCCGAGCCTGGTGGTTGAAGACGCCGATATCGAAGAAGGCCTGGCGCGTTTCGAGCGGGCTGTGGCCAAGTTGACCCAGGCTTAAGTGTTTTCGAGCGGTGCAGCCCAGCTGTGCCACCCGGTCATTCAGGATGAATGACGACGATTCTCAGGGAAGAACGATCTCTGTGTGTGCTGTGACTTTTGTCATGGTTTTCTCCGGGTTCGACACTGTGTCGGCCTCGGAGTTTTTATTAAAAGGAGTGACCCCATGCTGGTAATGCGCCCCGCGCAAATGGCCGACTTGTCCGAAGTGCAGCGTCTGGCTGCGGACAGTCCGGTGGGTGTCACCTCCTTGCCGGATGACGCTGATTGCCTGCGCGATAAAATCGCCGCCTCCGAAGCGTCGTTTTCCGCGGAAGTGAGCTTCAACGGCGAAGAAAGCTACTTCTTCGTGCTCGAAGATACCGAGGCCAAGCGCCTGGTGGGCTGCTCGGCGATAGTCGCCTCGGCCGGTTACTCCGACCCCTTTTACAGCTTTCGCAATGAAACCTTTGTGCATGCCTCGCGCTCCTTGTCGATCCACAACAAGATCCATGCGCTGTCGCTCTGCCACGACCTGACCGGCAATAGCCTGCTGACCAGCTTCTACATAGAACCGGGGCTGGTGCGCTCGGTTGCCTCCGAATTGAACTCGCGCGGTCGCTTGCTGTTTGTCGGCAGTCATCCCGAGCGCTTTGCCGAGGCGATGGTGGTGGAGATCGTCGGGCAGAGCGATGAGCACGGCGACTCGCCGTTCTGGGATGCGGTGGGGCGCAATTTCTTCGACATGAGTTACACCACCGCCGAGCGGTTGAGCAGCCTGAAAAGCCGTACTTTCCTGGCCGAGCTGATGCCACATTACCCGATCTACGTGCCGCTGCTGCCGGATGCCGCGCAAGAGGCCATGGGCCAGGTGCATCCGCGCGCGCAAATCACCTTCGACATCCTGATGCGTGAGGGTTTCGAGACCGAGCATTACATCGATATTTTTGACGGCGGACCAACTCTGCATGCGCGCACCTCGGGCATCCGCTCGATCGCCCAGAGCCGGGTGGTGCCGATCCGTATCGGCGAGCCTGAGCTTGGCGGGCGCAGCTATCTGCTCGCCAACGGTCAATTGCAAGATTACCGCGCCGTGGTTGCCGAGCTGGATTGGGTGCCGGGCAAGCCGCTGACCCTGAGTGCGCAAGTGGCCGAGGCGCTGGGCGTTGGCGAAGGCGCCAGCGTGCGTTTGGTCGCGGTGTAAGCGGTCATTGTTAACGGCCCTTGTTTTTTAAAAGCGGGGCAACCCAGGTGGTTTTTAACCGGCCTGTTAAGTACAGAGGGCGCGCGTTGCGTGCCACGCACATTCAGCTGGTCGCAAGCGGCGGTCGCGTGTTGTCGGCGCGCCGCCCTTCGGAGGAAACATGATCGTTCGTCCCGTACGCAGTGCCGATTTACCGGCCTTGATGCAATTGGCCCTGAGTACCGGCGCCGGTCTCACCACCTTGCCGGCCAACGAGGAGCGTCTCGCGCACCGGGTTGGCTGGGCCGAGAAAGCCTTTGCCGGCACGGCCGAACGGGCCGATGCCGACTACCTGTTTGTGCTCGAAGATGACGACGGCAAGGTGGTCGGCATCTCCGCCATCGCCGGCGCGGTCGGTAAGCGCGAGCCTTGGTACAACTACCGGCTGGGGCTGTCGGTGAGTTCCTCGCAAGAGCTGAATATTCACCGGGAAATTCCCACCCTGTTTCTGGCCAACGACCTGACCGGCAACTCCGAGCTCTGCTCGTTGTTTTTGCAGGCTGGCCAGCGCACCGGCACCAATGGTCGTTTGCTGTCCAAGGCGCGGTTTTTGTTTATCGCCGAATTCCCGCAGCTGTTCGGCGAGAAGGTGATTGCCGAGATGCGCGGTATGTCCGATGCCAATGGCCGCTCGCCGTTCTGGGAGAGCCTGGGCCGGCACTTTTTCAAGATGGAATTCTCGCGCGCCGACTACCTCACCGGGGTCGGCAACAAGGCCTTTATCGCCGAGTTAATGCCCAAGTTTCCGCTCTACACCTGCTTTCTCTCGGAAGAAGCCCGGGCCATCATTGGCCGCGTGCATCCGGACACCGAGCCGGCGTTGGCGATGCTTAAAGGCGAAGGTTTCAGCTACCAGGGCTATGTGGATATTTTCGATGCGGGCCCGGCGATCGAGTGTGAAACGGCAAAAATCCGCGCGGTGCGCGACAGTCAGTCGCTGATTCTGGCGATCGGTACGCCGGGGGATGGGGCCACCACTTTCCTGATTCATAACCGCAAACTGGCCGATTGCCGTATCACCGCCGCCGAGGCGCGCATGGCCGCCGGCACCTTGGTGGTGGATGCCTTGACGGCTAAACGTTTGCAGTTAACCGCCGGTGCGCAAGTGCGCGCCGTACCACTGTCGGCCCGGGCGCCGTTGCAGCAGGAGCAGCATTGATGAGCACGCATTTTATTGCTGGGGCCTGGCAGGACGGTTTGGCTGCCAGCTTTGAGTCCTTGAATCCGGTCAGCCAGGCCGTGCTCTGGACTGGCCGGGCGGCAACCCCTACGCAAGTAGCGGCGGCCGTGGCGGCTGCGCGGGAAGCATTTCCGGCCTGGGCGCAGCGTTCGCTGGATGAGCGGATTGCCGTACTGGAGGCTTTCGCCGCCAGCCTGAAAAGCCATGCCGACGAACTGGCCCGCTGCATCGGTGAGGAGACCGGCAAGCCACTCTGGGAGTCGGCCACCGAAGTCACCAGTATGGTTAATAAGGTCGCCATTTCGATCCAGAGTTATCGCGAGCGCACCGGCGAGAAGAGCGGTCCGCTGGCCGATGCCACCGCCGTGCTGCGGCACAAACCCCATGGCGTGGTGGCGGTGTTTGGCCCCTACAATTTTCCCGGCCACTTGCCCAATGGTCATATAGTGCCGGCGTTGTTGGCCGGCAATTCGGTGATTTTCAAACCCAGCGAGCTGACCCCGAAAGTCGCCGAGTTGACGGTCAAGTGCTGGATCGAGGCCGGCTTGCCGGCGGGCGTGCTCAATCTGTTGCAGGGTGCGCGGGAAACAGGCGTGGCGCTGGCCGCGGATAGCGGCATCGATGGTTTGTTTTTCACTGGCTCCAGCGGCACCGG
>JAURXE010000086.1 GCA_030654635.1 Pseudomonas sp. | reverse complement strand
GTGGTGGATACCGCAGGTCTGCGCGACACCGATGACCAGGTGGAGAAGATCGGCGTCGAACGCGCCCTCAAGGCCATCCATGAAGCCGACCGGGTGCTGCTAGTGGTCGATGCAACCGCACCGGAAGCCCTGGACCCCTTTGCCTTGTGGCCGGAGTTTTTGCAGCAGCGGCCAGACCCGGCCAAGCTCACGCTGATCCGCAATAAGGCCGATCTCAGCAATGAGGCGGTGGCTATGCAGGTCTGTGAGGATGGCCATGTGACCATCAGCCTCTCGGCTAAATCCACCGAGGGTCTGGATTTACTCCGTGAGCATCTGAAAACCTGCATGGGTTATGAACAAACCCTGGAAGGCAGTTTCAGTGCCCGCCGTCGCCACCTGGATGCGTTAAAACAGGCCAGCACGGCCCTTGAGCACGGCCATGCGCAACTGACCCTGGCCGGCGCTGGCGAGTTGCTGGCCGAAGACTTACGCCGGGCTCAGCAGGTGCTGGGCGAGATCACCGGAGCCTTCAGCTCCGACGATCTGCTCGGGCGGATTTTCTCCAGTTTCTGCATCGGCAAATAACCCGCACCGGGCAAACCTGCGCGGGCGCAAATCCTGCGCCACCAACTTAAAGCCAAAATAATGCTTCAGCTCATCCGCTGCGGCGAGTTTTTGCCTGCCTGAAATAAGGCTAAAAACAGCTCGTTTGCGGCCCTAAGCTCTGTGGAAAACCGGCCTTAAAAGCAGTCGATAAAGCGCCTTCAAAGCTGTTGAAAACCGCCTCTGTGGATAACAGGCTGTTTCATCCACAGGCTTAGGGCGCTTATCCAAA
This sequence comes from Pseudomonas sp., assembly GCA_030654635.1. GTDB lineage: Bacteria > Pseudomonadota > Gammaproteobacteria > Pseudomonadales > Pseudomonadaceae > Aquipseudomonas. The sequence continues at coordinate 2,312 of JAURXE010000086.1, read as the reverse complement.
AGCCCCAATGACGCATAGCCACAGTTTTGTACAGGCGATTATCCATTGATTCTAAAGGGCTGTAGCGATCTATCCACAGAAAACAGGCTCAGTAGTTATAAACATAAAAATAAAGATTTAAATAAATTCATTCTTATATTCTTTATTAATCAACAGCTCGAAGCGAACAGACGAGTATCAGCAGCATTTTGTCCACAAGGCTTCTTTCAGACTGTCTTAGACCCTATACTTATCGGCTCTGAGCTTTGCCTTATGGCACAAGCCCTCTTTGCTAACAGGCACAAGGTGCGTGGTGGATTTTCCTTCCCGTTTTGATGTGATCGTAATCGGCGGTGGCCATGCCGGTACCGAGGCTGCGCTAGCGGCTGCCCGCATGGGGGTGAAAACCCTACTGCTGACCCATAACGTCGAAACCCTTGGGCAAATGAGCTGCAACCCGGCCATTGGCGGTATTGGTAAGAGTCATCTGGTCAAAGAGATCGATGCACTCGGTGGCGCCATGGCCACCGCCACCGATCTGGGCGGTATCCAGTTTCGCGTCCTCAACGGTCGCAAAGGCCCTGCAGTACGGGCCACTCGTGCTCAGGCAGATCGCTTGCTGTACAAGGCGGCAATACGGGAAATAATCGAAAACCAGCCCAACCTGTGGATATTTCAACAGGCCTGCGATGATCTGATTGTCGAGAATGGGCAAGTCAAAGGTGTAGTCACCCAGATGGGGCTGCGCATCTTGGCCGAGTCGGTGGTACTGACCACTGGCACCTTTCTCGGTGGACTTATCCACATTGGCATGCAGAACTACTCCGGTGGTCGCGCCGGTGATCCGCCGTCGATCGCCTTAGCCCAACGCCTGCGTGAATTACCGCTGCGAGTGGGTCGCTTAAAAACCGGCACACCGCCGCGCATCGACGGTCGTTCGGTGGATTTCTCGCAGATGACCGAGCAACCCGGTGATACGCCAATTCCTGTGATGTCCTTCCTCGGTTCGAAAGAGCAGCATCCACGCCAGGTGAGTTGCTGGATTACCCACACCAATGCCCGCACCCACGAGATCATCGCCGCCAACCTCGATCGCTCGCCGATGTATTCGGGTGTGATCGAAGGTATTGGCCCGCGTTATTGCCCCTCGATCGAAGACAAGATCCATCGCTTTGCCGACAAAGACAGCCACCAGGTGTTTATCGAACCTGAAGGACTGACCACCCACGAGCTGTACCCGAATGGCATTTCCACTTCCCTGCCTTTCGATGTGCAGTTGCAGCTGGTTCGCTCGATAGTCGGCATGGAAAACGCCCATATCGTTCGGCCGGGTTATGCCATCGAATACGATTACTTCGATCCAAGGGATCTGAAGTACAGCCTGGAAACCAAGGTGATCGGCGGTTTGTTCTTTGCCGGGCAAATCAACGGCACCACCGGTTACGAAGAAGCGGCGGCCCAGGGTTTGCTCGCCGGCGCCAACGCGGCACTGCGTGCGCAGGGCAAAGACAGCTGGTGTCCGCGTCGTGATGAGGCCTACATCGGCGTACTGGTCGACGACCTGATTACCCTGGGCACTCAGGAACCGTACCGGATGTTTACCTCGCGGGCCGAATACCGGCTGATTTTGCGTGAAGACAACGCCGACTTGCGCCTGACTGAGAAAGGCCGCGAGTTGGGCCTGGTCGATGACGTGCGCTGGGCGGCCTTCTGCACCAAGCGCGAAGCGATCGAGCTGGAAGAACAGCGGCTGAAAAGTACCTGGGTGCGCCCCGGCACGCCGGAAGGTGATGCGATTGCCGAGCGCTTCGGTACGCCGCTGACCCACGAATACAATTTGCTTAACTTGCTGACCCGGCCAGAAATCGATTACGCCGGCCTCAGTGCGGTGACCGGCAGCCCGACACTCGACCCGCAAGTCGCCGAGCAGGTGGAAATCAAGACCAAATACGCCGGCTACATCGACCGTCAGCAGGACGAAATTGCCCGCTTGCGCGCCAGTGAGAACACCGCGCTACCGGAGGATCTCGACTACGTCGGAATTTCCGGCTTGTCCAAAGAGATTCAACACAAGCTCAGCCAGACCCGTCCGCAGACTCTGGGCCAAGCTTCAAGAATCCCAGGGGTTACGCCGGCGGCGATTTCGTTGTTGCTGATTCATCTTAAAAAACGCGGCGCAGGCCGGCAGTTGGAGCAGAGTTCCTGATGTCTTCGGTCACCCAGCAGCACGCCGATGAACTCACTCAAGGTGCAATCCAGCTCGGTGTCAGCCTAAACCCGCTGCAGCACACCCAGTTGTTGGCGTATCTGGCCTTGCTGATCAAGTGGAACAA
>JAURXE010000072.1 GCA_030654635.1 Pseudomonas sp. | reverse complement strand
CAACCGAGGCGCGCATTCTACAGCAGCCTCATTCTCTGTCAAGTGATTTCGAAAATTTCTTTTCAATTTCAACCACTTGCGCCTTCGATCAACATCTCGTTTCTCGTCAGCGGGAGGCGAATTTTACAGCGTTTCAAACCGCTGTCAACCACCTTCTTACCGCTTCCGACCCACTCGATCGAAGCGCCAACAAGACTTAAAAACCACCTTGCCAGCCCGGCGCATTCTACGCAGATTTCGCTGCTTTGCAACCCCTCATTTAAAGCTAACTTCTTGTTTTACAAGGAGTATTACGAGAGGTCTACGCCGTAAGAGGTGCGCATTATAGGCCCTCAGATTATCCCGTCAAGACTTAATTACAAGCGATCAACAATCCGCACTCGACATCTATATGCCCGCCTCAGGAACGAGCCCTAGCGACCTACCGAACCGATGCACCGACACCGCCACGTAACACACTACTTCGTGCGCAGGGAGATACAGGAGTCACTGAAAGAACTAACGGATAGCGCGGGGCGCGGAACTGCAGCTTCATAACCGTCGATGCGAGCGCACGACGATTATGAAGCGAAGTGGTAATGCCTATTCGGGGGCGCGAGTACGCCGCAGGCGCAGCAAATACTGCAACGGGCCAGAGGTGGCGTAGGCCAGGAAAGCAAGCAACAAGATTCGCGCCGGGTCACTAAAGACCACAGCGAAACCAAGCACCACGGCAAGAATTGCCACAAACGGCACCCGACCTTTCAAGTCGAGATCCTTAAAGCTGTTGTATTTGAAGTTACTCACCATTAGCAGGCCAGCGGCCGCGACCAGCAAAGCAAACAGCATCACCACCACTATCGGTAGATCCTGCCCCGCTACGCCGCTCTTCTCACCCAGCGTCCAGACAGCCCAAACGGTACCGGCCACCACACCGGCAGCCGCCGGACTGGCCAGCCCTATAAAGTAGCGGCTGTCGACCTTACCTATTTGGGTATTGAAGCGCGCCAAGCGCAAAGCCGCACAAGCTACATAGATGAAGGAAACCGCCAGGCCGACATTGCCCAGGCCTGACAGTGCCCACTCATAAGCCAGCATTGCCGGCGCCACACCAAAGGCGACCATATCCGACAGCGAATCGTACTCGGCGCCGAAGGCGCTCTGGGTATTTGTTAAACGCGCAACCCGCCCATCCAAGCTATCCAGCACCATAGCCACGAACACGGTAATGGCGGCGATTTCAAACTTGCCATTGAC
>JAURXE010000065.1 GCA_030654635.1 Pseudomonas sp. | reverse complement strand
GGCGGCATCGCTGCTCAGGGCGAACAGCAGCGCGGCAAACAGCTCGCGGGCCTCGGGATTGGGCGGCAGCAAGCCGTCGTTATGCCACTCACCGGTCGTGAGTAATTGCCGGGCCAAGGGCACACCCAGCGGGTCGAGCAGCGACCAGCGCAAGCTCGGACCTTCGGCCTGCAACACCAGCAGCCAGTCCTGACGCTCGCCGGCTTGCTGGCGCTGAATCAACAACGTCAGGGGCAGCTGGGCGCTCAACTGCGGCACGGTCTGCGGCACCGGCGTGCGCACCCCACAGGCGCCGAGCAACAGGCACAGGCCCAACAGCCAGACGCGGATCATTCGGCCACAGGTCCCAGCGGCTTGCGCGCCACCACATTGACCAGGGTTTCGTTGCGTTGGCCAAAGGCCTTGGGCTTGCAGATGCCCCAACGCTCCAGCAGGCCAAAGTCGCTGGCGCGGCTCCACCACAGGTAGGGGTAGGAGACATTTTGCTCGGTAAATTCGAAGCCTTGGCCACGCAACATATCGAGATAACCGGCAGCGGTTTTTTGCACCTGCATGGGGTGGCGAAACAGCCAGCGGATCACCCAGGTGTCGATGTAAAACTGTGTCGACTCGGCAAACAGCAGTAAACCGCCCGGTTTCAACACCCGCCAGAATTCGGCCAGGGCTTGCTCCTGCTCGACCAGATGATGGAAGGTCTGGTGGCAAAACAGCAGGTCGACACTGGCATCGGCCAGCTGCAGCGCCGCGCAATCGCTGGCGATCAGCTGCACGCTCAACCCCAGCCGCTCGGCCTCGGCGCGGGCGCAGTCGAGACTCGCCGGGTCGGCGTCCAGGCCGATCAGCCGCGCCGGGGCAAAGGCCGCAGCCAGCAAACCGAACGACTTGCCCTGGCCGCAACCGGCATCTAGCAGCACTGGCGCGGCGGGCAACCCATCGCCCGCCAGGCGTTTCAAATCATTGATCGCGACCCGCAACACATGGTGCTGCCAGACATGGCTTTGCAAAAACCAGAAACCAAAACCGGTTTCTTCGACGTAAGTGCTGGCGACCGGGTTCATACGACGTCCTTTTCATTGATTGGCTTTGCGGCGCATAACTCACTGAGCACGGCGAGGCGCCGCTGCGGTTCGGCCACATAGGGGTTATCCAAGTCCCAGGCATAACCGGCCAGAATCGAGCAGATCATCCGGCGGATATTCGGGTTGGCCTTGGCAAAGAAGATCACCGGCTGAAAACTGCCGTCATACCAACCCTCGACATAGGCCCGAAAGCAATCCACGCCGCGCTTGAGCGGCACGGCAAACTCGCTGTGCCAGTCCACCGCCGCACCGCTGAGCTGGCGGTGCAACAGGCCGGCAGCCATGCTGGCCGAGCGCATGGCGATGGTCACGCCCGAAGAAAACACCGGGTCGAGAAACTCGGCGGCATTGCCCAGCAGCGCGAAACCCGGGCCGTGCAGGGTTTTGACGTTGGCCGAGTAGCCGCCCAGGCTGCGCGCCGGGGTGTCCCACACCGCGTGCTCGAGCAGACCGGCCAGTTGCGGCGTTTGGCCTATAAACTCGCGCAGGCAGGCATCCAAATCCACCGGCCGGTCTGGGTAGTGCTCGGCGGCCGCCACCACCCCGACCGAGCAACGACCGCCG
>JAURXE010000484.1 GCA_030654635.1 Pseudomonas sp. | reverse complement strand
GGGTTGTTCGGCATCAGCACCAGGTAGCGGCCCGCCAGGCTGATAAAGGTGGTCAGAGCGGCACCCTTGTTGCCACGCTCTTCTTTCTCGACCTGAACTATGACTTCCTGACCTTCGGTCAGTGCGTCCTTGATGTTGGCGCGACCTTCGGCGCCTTTCTTGAAGTATTCGCGGGAAACTTCTTTGAGCGGCAAAAAACCGTGGCGATCAGAGCCGAAATCGACAAAGGCGGCTTCAAGGCTTGGTTCTACGCGGGTGATACGGCCTTTGTAGATGTTCGATTTCTTTTGCTCGCGTGCACCGGACTCTATGTCCAGGTCATACAGGCGTTGACCATCTACCAGTGCGACACGCAACTCTTCGGGTTGAGTTGCGTTAATTAGCATTCTTTTCATGTTGTACCGTCGGTTTCCGGGCTGGCGGAAATGGCGCTCGGCACACACGACTCTAACGGTCGGTGCAGGTGCGTCAGGAGCGCTTGTCAGGCGTTCCAGTGTCTAGCGATGCTCGGCCAATTGGCCCGGGTTCGCGACGACGTCTCCTGGTATTGGTGAAGACTGAACTTGTCAGTCAGGAGGAGGAATCAACCATCGGTAGCGGACAAAATGAAGCGTCTTGAAAAGCCCAGTGCTACACAGTCCGATGGTTGTGCGTCTCCACCCTACACGTATCCGAAGAATCGGGTGCCGCTCGCAGATTTCGCAGCGGTTGCATTAATTGCGATTACCCCAGCGGGGTTCTCGCGGCTGATATCTCAAGGCCTTGGTTTCCGGAGTGTTCGCGGCCTTGGTGGCCTTTCTATCTTCGAACAGTCCGTGGGACGGCCCTACGTCCTGAATAACTCACTAGTCGGTCAGCGATGGCTATAGCGATCATCCGCTGAACGGGCCACTTTTGGCGGCGTTCGGGAATATAGCAGTAATCATTAAGTGCTTCAAATCCATAAAAAATTGTTATGATTGCAAGATGATAACTACTACCTCTCCGATCACTGCAGTGCAACTGCTGGAGGTCGCGCCGGAGCTTGCCGGTCAGCGTATTGACAACTTTCTTCGTACCCAACTTAAAGGTGTGCCGAAGACTTTGATTTACCGCATTTTGCGTAAGGGCGAAGTGCGGGTGAATAAAGGTCGGATCAAGCCTGAGTATAAGTTGCAGGCCGGCGATATTATTCGCGTGCCGCCGCTGCGGCTGGCCGAGCGCGACGAGCCGGCGCCGCTGGCGAAGGGTCTGCTGGATCGGCTGGAGGCGGCGATTGTCTATGAAGACAAGGCGCTGATAGTCCTGAATAAGCCAGCAGGCATCGCGGTGCACGGCGGCAGTGGTCTGAATTATGGGGTGATTGAGGCCTTTCGCCAATTACGCCCGGATACCAAAGAGCTGGAGTTGGTCCATCGCCTGGATCGTGACACCTCCGGCCTGCTAATGATCGCGAAAAAACGCAGCATGTTGCGTCACTTACACGCCGCCTTGCGCGGTGATGGCATCGATAAGCGCTATATGGCGCTGGTGCGTGGCAATTGGCCGACGGCCAAGAAGCAGGTCAATGCGCCGCTGCTGAAAAACACCCTGCGCTCCGGCGAGCGGATGGTTGAGGTCAATGAAGAAGGTAAAGAAGCCCTGACTATTTTTAAGGTGCTGCGCCGCTTTGGTGAGTTCGCCACCTTGGTCGAGGCCAAGCCGGTCACCGGTCGTACCCATCAGATTCGCGTGCACGCTTTGCATGCCGGGCATGCGATTGCCGGTGATGACAAATATGGCGACGAAGATTTCTCCCGTGAGATTCGTGATCTGGGCGGCAAGCGCTTGTTTTTGCATGCCTATTCGTTGCGAGTGCCCTTGCCGGACGGTGGTGAGATGCAGTTTGAGGCGCCGGTCGATGAGTTGTGGCAGCGCACTATCGAGCGTTTAAGTGTCTGACATAAATGCGTTGAGCAGTTATAAGCTGCTGATTTTTGATTGGGATGGCACGCTGGTTGACTCCATTGCGCGCATTGTCGCAGCCATGCATTTGGCGGCAGACAATTGTGCTTTGCCGCGTCGCGATGATGAGTCGGTCAAGGGTATTATCGGCTTGGCTTTGCCTGAGGCGGTTCGCGTGCTCTATCCGGACTTGCGCAAGTTGGCGGATATTGAGCGTTTTACCCGAGTTTACAGCGAGTGCTATCTGGTCCTTGAGGCTGAGCCGTCGGAATTGTTTGCCGATGTCGGTGAGTCCCTGCAGGCTTTTCGAGAGCAGGGTTATCACCTGGCGGTGGCCACTGGTAAGAGTCGCCATGGTCTTGATCGGGTGCTCGCCGGGCGTGGCTGGAGTGATTACTTTGATATCACCCGTTGCGCCGATGAGTCGGCGAGCAAACCGCATCCATTAATGCTGGAGCAAATTCTCCGGTATTTTCAGTTGCAGCCGCAGCAGGCGCTAATGGTCGGTGATTCAATCTTCGATTTGCAAATGGCTCGCAATGCCGGCATGCAGTCGGTGGCAGTTGGTTATGGTGCGCAGTCGCTGGCGGTGTTGCGTGAGCAGCAGCCACATTTGGCCATCGAGCGCTTTAGCCAGTTGCGTGAGTGGTTGTCCTGTTAGGTGAATGATTAATGAGTGGAGTGAGTGAATATGTCAGATGAATGGAAGGCTGCATCTGCTCCGGATGCGGATGGCAAAAGCTGGAAGCTGCTGGAAACCACACTGCTGGCTGGCGTGCAGGAGCAGCGCCGTGCGCGGCGCTGGGGGATTTTCTTTAAATTTCTGACCTTTGTGTATTTGTTCGGTGCGCTGGCGATGTTTTCGCCGATGCTGAATCTGCAAAAAGCGGCGGCTCGTGGTGAAAGCCACACGGCGCTGATTGAAGTGCGCGGCATGATTGCCGATCAAGAGGCGGCCAGTGCGGACAATATCGTCGGCAGCTTGCGCGCCGCGTTTGATGACCCGAAAACCAAAGGTGTGATTCTGCGCATCAATAGCCCGGGCGGCAGTCCGGTGCAGTCGGGCTATATCTATGATGAAATTCGGCGCCTGCGCGCCGAGCATCAAGATATCAAGGTCTATGCGGTGATTACTGATCTCGGTGCCTCGGGTGCTTACTACATTGCTAGTGCTGCGGATGAAATTTACGCCGATAAGTCCAGCTTGGTTGGCTCCATTGGTGTGACTGCTGCGACCTTCGGCTTTGTCGATGTGATGGCTAAGTTGGGGGTTGAGCGTCGCGTTTATACCTCGGGTGAGCACAAGGCCTTTCTGGATCCATTCCAGCCGCAAAAAGCTGATGAGACGAAATTTTGGCTGGGTGTGCTGGATACCACCCATCGGCAGTTTATCGACAGCGTCAAGCAGGGTCGTGGTGATCGCTTAAAAGTCGATGGGCATCCTGAGCTGTTCTCTGGCCTGATCTGGTCGGGTGAGCAGGCGCTGGAGTTGGGCTTGATCGATAAGCTGGGCAATAGCAGTTATGTCGCGCGTGAAGTCATTGGTGCGAAAGAGTTGGTTGATTACACCGTGCAGGATTCGCCACTTGATCGTTTCGCCAAGAAGATGGGGGCTAGCGTGGCTGAGCGATTGGCTTTGTGGACTGGCTTTCAAGGGCCGGCATTGCGCTGAGCTGGCTTGCTGGTTAAATGATGGAGCCCGGTTTTGCCGGGCTTTTTCATTTATATGGGCTTCAAGGTATCTGTACGCCCTCGTTGAACAGCATGTCGACCAGCCTAATCAGTGGCAGACCGATCAGGCTGGTGGCGTCAGTGCCTTCGGTGGCGCGAAACAGGCTGACCCCAAGGCCTTCGGCTTTGAAGCTGCCGGCACAGTCAAAAGGCTGTTCCGCTTCCAGGTAGCGGTTGATGCTGGCTTCGTTCAGCTGGCGAAAGTGCACGGTGAAAGGCACGCAATCGACCTGCCAGGCATTGGTGGCGCTATTGAGTAGGGCTAAGCCGGTTAAGAAAGTTACCGATGCGCCGCTGGCGGCTTGCAGCTGGGCTTTGGCACGGGCAAAGTCGTGGGGCTTGCCGATGATTTGTCCGTTGAGTACCGCAACCTGGTCTGAGCCGATGATTAAGTGTTGGGTAAAATCGCCGGCCAGCGCCTGGGCTTTTTCTTGGGCGAGGCGGCGTACCAAGGCTTCGGCACTTTCATTTGGCTGGTGGGTTTCGTCGA
>JAURXE010000053.1 GCA_030654635.1 Pseudomonas sp. | reverse complement strand
GCGCGCAGCAGGAAGTCGGTGACATAGGCGGTCAGCCAGTATTCCTCATCGCCGTCGGCGCCCCACAGGCCGAAGCTGCCGTTGTAACGCTGCATGCTCAGCAGGCGCTCGATGCCCAACTCGATCGACTGGCGTCGCTCGTCTGCCGCCTCGCCCTCGATGCCTAGGCGCTTGAGGCTGGCGACATCGGCATACAGCGACGGATAAAGGCCGCTGGTGGTCTGCTCCAGGCAGCCGTAGGGATAAGCCTTGAGCGCGCGAATTTGCTCGGCCAGGTTCAGCGGCGGTTTACTCGACAGCGCCAGCAAGGCTTCACGGCCGGCCACCTCGAATTGATCGAGAGTGCCCGCCGGCAAGCTCCAGCTGTCGCCCTTAAGCACTGCCCGGAAGCTCTGCACCTTGGCCGGATAAGCCGGGCGCACGCCGATGGTCCATTCGCGACTGAGCGGCGGCAGGTTCTCACCCGGCAATTCCAGGCCATTGACGCGCACCTTGAGCTTGCCCTGGCCATAGCCGCCGAGGGCGCGCACCGGGATTTTCAATGTGCTGCGTTGCCCTTGCGCCAACAGCAGCGGAGCCACCTGCTCGCCCGGCGTTTGCGCCAGGCTCAGCTGGCCTTCGGCCGTGAGCTGCACATCGAGGCGCTGCTCACGGCCCGACAGGTTGCTGACATCCAGCGCCAGGCTGGTTTCGTCGCCACCGGCCAAAAAGCGTGGCGCCGACAACTCAACCACCAGCGGCGCGGCCACCACCGTTTTGCCCTCGGCCATGCCGTAGCTGTCGTCGCTCCAGGCTTGCGCCATCAGCCGCAGCTCGCCATTAAAGTCGGGGATATTCAGGCTGACTTCGCCCTCGCCCTGCTCGTTCAAGCTGAGCGGCGCGCTCTGCAGCGCCACTATCAGCACGCTGGTGTCCGGTCGTTTGCCGCCCCCGGCCAGCGCCGCGTCACCACCGAAGGCCAGCTTGGCCATGCGCCCGGTACCGGCCTCGATCAGCTGTCCATAAACATCCAGCTGATCGGCGCCATAGGCCTTGCGGCCAAAGAACGCGGCGAACGGATCGGGGGTGGCGTACTCGGTGATATTCAAAATGCCCACATCCACCGCCGCCAGCAGCACCCGCACCCGCTTAGGCGTGGAGCCGTCGGCATTTAGGGCTTTGACCTTGACCGTCAAAGGCTGATTGGGACGGATTTTTTCTGCGGCACTCAGGCTCAACGCCAGCTTGTGCGGCGCGCGATCCAACGGTAAATGCAGCAAACCCACCGCCC
>JAURXE010000046.1 GCA_030654635.1 Pseudomonas sp. | reverse complement strand
AGGCGTACTGGAACAGCCAGTCGACGATATTGACGATGTGCTCGTCGTTGGCGTCCGGCTCCTGGTCGCTGGCGCCGAGCTTGAGCAGTTGCTCGAAGTTGCCGAAATTGCTGAGCTGCTGGTCGCCGCTGTTGGCGCCGGTGACCGATTTGGCCAGGCGGAAAAACTCGATGGTGAAGCGCTGAATGTCGGTGGGGTTGGCCACTACCCGCTTGATCGGGCGCTTGAGCACGTGGGCCAGGTTGGCTTCCCAGCCGTGCATAAAGGGTTGGGCGCTGGCGATGGTCACGGCGTCTTTGTCGGCTGCGACAGCGAGAATCTTGTGGCGCTGGGCGAAGGCGTAAGACATCAGTGGAGTGACGGCTGCCACGTCGATTTTCAGCGGATCGATGCGCAGATAGGGCTGAACGGCCAGCTCGGCGAGCCAGACAGTGAGGCTTTCCAGGTCGAGTTTTTTACCGGGGCGCAGCAGGTCATCGACTTGCTGGCTGGCGATAAACTCCAGTGGATGTTGCTGATTATTTACCGCGCTGCGGCGAATGTTCAGGCATTGCTCGGCGGTTTCTTGATTGATGCGGCCTTGGCTTACCAGCTCGCGCAGCAGGTCGTTGAGATCCAGCAAACGATCCAGAGCAGACGAGGCGTGAGCAGACATAGGGCATCCTTGGGATCGTAGCGACAAGCAGCAAATTTACCGCGTTTGCCATTCGTAGGGTGGGCTTTAGCCCACCGAGGCTTTGGCTCTACACGTGGCGGGCTAAAGCCCACCCTACCGCCCATGGGAGCGATAGTGCGATACCGTCAGCCTTGAGCTTATTTCATCAGCTGCTTCCAAGCCTTGAGCGTCTGCACAGTTTGCGCCTGGGCGCAGCGTTCGGCCAACAGCTCGGGGTTTAGCTCGGGGCTGAGTGGACGGCAGGCCAGTTCATTGAGCTTGCACAGTTCACCGTACAGGCGGTCGACTTCCGGCACGTCCAGCACGCTGCGGGCCAGGTGCAGCCAGGTCAGCAGGCGTTCGATGCGTGGCAGTTGCTCGGCCAAGTCTTCCGGTTGCTGCTGGTAACGCTTGAGCTGCAGGGCCACGCCTTCGTCTTTGATCAGGGTCGGCAGCCAGTTGCCCAGTGGCGCAGCGCCTTGGCGGTTGCCACGGTTGTTGCGCTCAGCGGCCCAGCTGCGGGCCAATAACCAGCGCGAAGCTTGCAGCGAGAACAGGCCCCAGCGGATGCCGTTGAGTTCCTCGGCAAACTGCGCCGGTGCGGCTTGGCGCACGGCGTCGTCGAGCTGGCCGGCCAGGGCGCGTGGGCGCCAGTCGGCGAGCAAGGCATCCAGGTGATTGCGCAATTCATGGCTGGCCACCCGTGGCGCGGCTTGGCCAAGGCTGCCGAGCAGGGCACGCAGTTCGACCAGCTGCTCGACCCAATCGAGCAGCAAACGCCAGTGGCCATTGAAGCGGTATTGCTCGGCCAGACGCTGGCTGCTGCCCAGCAGGTGCCAGGCCAAGGCGGCGAAAGCGTCGTCCAGGGCCATTTCGGCGTTCAGCTCAGGCGCGGGCAGGCTGAGTGAGTAGCTGTTGGCATCGAACAGGCGATAACCGCGTTCGGCCTTGCTGATGTCGCAAGGCATCAAGGCCAGGTCGGCGGCCAACTCGGCGGCCAGCTCCAGCAGAGCGGCGGGTTCGCCTTGGCGCAGCTCCAATTCAAGCTCGCAAATTTCTTCGCTGTGCGAGCCTGCGATGACTTTACCCAGATCCAGCGCCGCTTCTATTACTACCTTGGCCTTGCCACGGCCCCAGGCGATTTCGGCGCGTTCGCGGACAAAGTCGGTGGTGAAAATGGCACTTAGTTGTTTCTTGTCCAGTTCGGCCAGGCTGGCCGGCCAGCAGTCGCCGTCGAGTTTTTTCGGGTCGAGCTTGGCTTTGGTTAAAGCCCAGTCGTACTCATTGCGCTCCGACAGGCCGGCAATGCTCTGGCCACGGGTTTTCAGGGTTTGGATAAACTCGTCGCCATCGCGGCGGATGCGCAGCGCGACCTTGGCTTGCGCCAGCTCGCGACTGGGGGTGTCGAAATACTGATTGAACAGCTCGCGCCGCTCCCAGCCGCTCTTGTTGCGCTTTTTCAGCAGCGGGTGCTCACGCAGTGCGATCAGGGTTTCACGACTGACGCGCAACTTGATTTCGGTTTCTTTTTGCATGAGCTGGGTGTCCAAACGCGAATAACAGGGCGCAGCTTGATTGGGCTGCTTGAACCCTGCAGTGTACAGGACTAGGAGCCTGTCGGGCCGCCGTCGATGGCGTCGGCCTGGCAGATCACTCTATGATTGAGCCCTACCCCGGAGCCCGCCGATGCCAATCCCCTCTCTGCAAGACCAATTTGCCGCGCTGATTGCCGCGCCTTCGGTGAGTTGCACCCAGCCGGCCTGGGATCAGTCCAATTTACCGGTGATCGAGTTGCTGGCCAGCTGGCTGGGCGACCTGGGCTTTAACTGCGAAGTGCAAACCATCAGCCCCGGCAAGGCCAACCTGCTCGCCACCTATGGCAGCGGTCCTGGTGGGCTGGTGCTGGCCGGCCATAGCGATACGGTGCCCTTCGACGCGGCGCTGTGGCAGAGCGACCCGCTTAAGTTGACCGAGGTGGGCGATCGCTGGGTCGGCCTCGGCGTCTGCGACATGAAGGGTTTTTTCCCGCTGGTGATCGAGGCGGTGCGTGGCCTGCTGGATCAGCCGTTCCAGCAGCCGCTGCTGATTCTGGCCACCTGCGATGAAGAAAGCTCGATGTCCGGCGCCCGCGCCTTGGCCGAGGCTGGCCGACCGCTGGGGCGCGCCGCGGTGATTGGCGAGCCGACCGGGCTCAAGCCGATTCGCCTGCATAAAGGCGTGATGATGGAGCGCATCGACATCCTCGGTCAGAGCGGCCATTCCTCCGACCCGAGCCTGGGTCATAACGCGCTGGAGGCCATGCACGCGGCGATTGCCGAACTGCTGGTGTTGCGCCAGCAATGGCAGCTGGAATACCGCAATCCGTTGTTCAATGTGCCGCAGCCAACCCTGAATCTGGGTTGCATCCATGGCGGCGACAATCCCAACCGGATCTGCGGCCAGTGCTCTCTGGAGTTTGATCTGCGCCCGTTGCCGGGCATGGACCCGGAGGTACTGCGGGCGGCGATCCGGCAGAAGTTGCAACCGCTGGCCGAGCAGCGTCAGGTGCGTATCGACTACGGGCCGATCTTTCCCGGTGTGCCACCGTTTGAGCAGGCCGCCGACTGTGAATTAGTGCGTTTGGCCGAGCGCCTGACCGGTCAAGCCGCCGATGCAGTAGCCTTTGGCACCGAAGCGCCGTATCTTCAGCAGCTCGGTTGCGAAACCCTGATTCTTGGGCCTGGCGACATCGCCTGCGCCCATCAGCCCAACGAGTTTCTCGACTTGGCGCGAATCGAACCGACGGTGCAGATTTTGCGCCAATTGATCCAGCATTATTGCCTGCGTCCGGCCGCTTGAGCCGGGTAGTGATTGAATTTAAGCCAAGGAGCCTGAACGTGTTGCAGCCCCAACTTCGACGATAAAGCGCGGTCCCTTCATCGCCCTGAACTTGGTACAGGCGCTATAGCAGTGCCTTTCATTTGCATCGCACAGGCTCATTTCTATGCCCGATTACGTTACCTGGCTGCGCCACGCCTCGCCCTATATCAACGCCCACCGCGACTGCACCTTTGTGGTGATGTTGCCCGGTGAAGGGGTGGCCGATGCCAACTTTGGCAATATCGTCCACGACCTGGTGCTGTTGCACAGCCTCGGCGTGCGGCTGGTGCTGGTGCACGGCTCGCGTCCGCAAATTGAAACCCGCCTGGCTGCCCGCGGCCTGACGCCGCGCTTTCACCGTAACCTGCGGATCACCGATGCACCGACCTTGGAGTGCGTGATCGACGCCGTCGGGCAGATGCGCATCGCCATCGAGGCGCGGTTGTCGATGGACATGGCCGCCTCGCCAATGCAGGGCTCGCGCTTGCGGGTGACCGGCGGCAACTTCGTCACCGCACGGCCGATTGGCGTGCTGGATGGCGTCGATTATCACCATACCGGCGAAGTGCGGCGGGTCGATCGCAAGGGCATCAATCGCCTGTTGGATGAGCGCAGCATAGTGCTGTTGTCGTCCCTGGGTTATTCGCCGACCGGGGAGATTTTCAACCTGGCCTGCGAAGACGTGGCCATGCGCGCGGCCATTGATCTGCAGGTCGACAAGCTGTTGCTGTTTAGCAGCGAGCGCGGCCTGTTGGATGAAGCTGGCACGCTGATCCGTGAGCTGCGCCCGCAACAGGTGCCGGCCCATCTGGCCCGGCTGGGCAATGACTATCAGGCCGAGTTGTTGGACGCCGCAGCGCAAGCCTGCCGGGCCGGCGTGGCCCGCAGCCATATCGTCAGCTACAGCGCCGACGGCGCGCTGCTGACCGAGCTGTTCACCCGTGACGGTGGCGGCACCCTGGTCAGCCAGGAGCAGTTCGAGCAATTGCGTGAAGCCACCATCGAGGATGTCGGCGGCCTGATCGAACTGATCAGCCCGCTGGAGGAGCAGGGCATTCTGGTGCGCCGCTCCCGTGAGGTGCTGGAGCGCGAGATCGAGCAGTTCAGCATCGTCGAGCG
>JAURXE010000045.1 GCA_030654635.1 Pseudomonas sp. | reverse complement strand
CTGTTCTTGTCGATTCTGCATGACGTGCCGGTGAAGCACTTCCTGGTCGGCATGGCCAAGGCGCCGCTGTTTGCCTTTTTGATTGCCGCCATTGGTTGCCTGGAAGGCTTCAAGGTCAGCGGCAGCGCCGCCTCAGTGGGGGCCCACACCACCTCCAGCGTGGTGCAGTCGATCTTCGTGGTAATTCTGCTGGATGCTGCGGTGGCACTGTTTTGCATGGAGATGGGCTGGTGAACTCGGCAACTGAAGCCATAGTGCAGGTGCGTGGGCTGACCAACAGCTTTGGCCCGCAGTGCGTGCATAAAAACCTCGATCTGGATATTTATCGCGGTGAGATCCTCGCCGTGGTCGGCGGCTCGGGCACCGGCAAATCGGTATTACTGCGCAGCATCGTCGGCCTGCGCGAACCGAATGCAGGCTCCGTGCAGGTGTTCGGCGAAACCCTGCAGGGCTTGTCCAGCCAGCGCCGGGCGCAACTGGAGCGACGCTTTGGCGTGCTGTTTCAGCAGGGCGCGCTGTTCTCCTCACTAACAGTACGGGAGAACATTGCCCTGCCGCTGATTGAGCATGCTGGGCTGACACGGGCCAGCGCCAATCAGCTGGCCCAACTAAAAGTGGCGCTGGCCGGCTTACCGGCCGGCGCGGCGGACAAGTACCCGGCGCAACTCTCCGGCGGCATGATCAAGCGCGCGGCCCTGGCCCGCGCCCTGGCACTGGACCCGGATATTTTGTTTCTCGACGAACCCACCGCCGGCCTCGACCCGATTGGCGCCGCGGCCTTCGACCAGCTGATTCTGACCCTGCGCGACGCCCTGGGCTTGAGTGTCTTTCTGGTCACCCATGACCTCGACACCCTGTACCGCATCACCGACCGGGTCGCGGTGCTGGCCAACAAAAAAGTCCTGGTGGCCGACACCCTGGAGCGGGTGGCGGCTACCGACGATGCCTGGATTCGCGATTATTTCCACGGCCCACGCGGCCGCGCCGCAGAGCAAGCCGCTACCCGACCGCTGGAGCAACCCTAAGATGGGGAAACCAATGCCCGTTATGTACTGCATCACTGACCTGGTCGCGGTGCTGGCCAACAAAAAGGAGCAGCCCTGAGATGGAAACCAATGCCCGTTATGTATTGATTGGCCTGTTCAGCCTGCTGGCGGCGGGCGGCGCGGTGCTGTTTGCCCTGTGGCTGGGCAAAGCCAGCTTGGACAGCAGCTATGACAGTTACGAAGTGGTGTTTAGCGAAGCGGTCAGTGGCCTGAGCATCGGCAGCCCGGTGCAGTTCAGCGGCATCAAGGTCGGCGACGTGCAGCGCTTGCGCCTCGACCCGAAAGACCCGAGCAAAGTCTTGGTGCGCATTCAGGTGGCCGCCGACACCCCAGTCCGGCAAAACACCGTGGCTAAACTGACCCTGGCCGGCATCACCGGAACTTCTTTTATCCAGCTCAGCAGCGGAGCGCCGGGCAGCCCGCCCTTGGCCCCCAGCGCACCCGGCAAGGTGCCACGGTTAATTGCCGAACCCTCGCCGATGAGCCGTTTGATGACCAATGGCAAAGACCTGCTGACCAGCGTCAGCGAACTACTGACCAACGCCAACCGGATGTTCTCCCCGGAGAATGCCGAAAAGATCGGCCAGACCCTCAACAACCTGCAACTGGCCACCGGAGCGATTGCCGAACAACGCCATGACCTGCGCCTGACCATCGAGCAACTCGCGCTGCTGAGCAAACAGGCCAACCAGGCCC
>JAURXE010000038.1 GCA_030654635.1 Pseudomonas sp. | reverse complement strand
CCGAGGTGGAGAAACCTTACCAAGCGCTTGCTTGGTATTCAAGACGCTATTAGCGCCATCACTCAAGTCATTTACGCCGACTGAAAGCTAACCGCCCTCGCCTGCCTGGCTCAGCAGCGGTTTACTCGCCCATTGGCCGGCGCCCAGCCAGGGCATGGGCCAAAGTGCCGCCATCGATCAACTCCAACTCGCTGCCCAAGGGCACGCCATGGGCAAAGCGCGTGAGTGACAGGCCTTTGCCATTTAGCATCTGGGCGATGTTGTGAGCCGTGGCCTCGCCCTCGACGGTGGGATTGGTGGCCAGAATGATTTCGCTGAAACTGCCAGCCTGAATCCGCGCCAGTAACTCAGGAATACCAATAGCTTCAGGCCCCAAACCGTCCAACGGTGACAGATGCCCCTTGAGCACAAAATAGCGACCGCGATAACCGGTTTGCTCGACGGCAAACACCTCCAGCGGCCCCTCAACCACACAGAGCATTGCATCATCACGGCGTGGGTCGGCGCACTGCGGGCACAGCGCGTCTTCACACAGAGTCCGGCAGCGCTGGCAATGACCAACCCCCTCCATCGCAGCAGTCAGCGCCTGCGCCAGCCGCATACCGCCATGCCGGTCACGCTCCAACAGTTGCAGCGCCATACGCTGCGCAGTCTTTTGCCCGACACCGGGGAGGATGCGCAGTGAATCGATCAGTTGGCGGATCAACGGGCTGAAGCTCATGGGCAATACTCAAATACTATTTTGTTGCGAGGACTGTGTGGCTTTGCCTTGCCTCACCCTCTCGCCGCAGGGGCGATCAGACGGTGTGCAGTACAAGGCGCAAGCAGGCGTGGGCACCGGAGTTTACAGGCTGTAAATGAGGATGCCCGCGCCTGCTTGCAACGCAGTAATGTGCGCTGGCTGGACGCCCAGTTATTAGAAGGGCATTTTGAAGCCGGGGGGGAGCTGCATACCAGAGGTCACGCCGGACATCTTGTCCTGGCTATTGGCTTCGATCTTGCGCACGGCATCATTTACCGCTGCGGCGATCAGGTCTTCGAGCACTTCTTTGTCTTCCTGCATCAAGCTGTCATCCAGGCTGATGCGCTTGACGTCGTGCCGACCGGTCATGACCACGCTAACCAGACCGGCACCGGATTGCCCGGTAACTTCGGCATTGGCCAACTCTTCCTGCATCTTCTGCATTTTTTCTTGCATCTGCTGGGCCTGTTTCATCAGACCGGCCATGCCACCTTTCATCATGGGATCACCTCAAGTAGTTAGGAATTGGTTACAGCGTCTACCGGTTCAATACTGTCCGCACGCACCAACGCGCCAAACTGTTGGAGCATTTGCTGCACCAAGGGGTCGGCATGAATGGACGCTACGGCGCGGCTTTGCCGTTCGATACGTTTGCGCGCCGCCGCTTGCGCCGGGGTTTCTTGCTCGGGCTTGCACAGTTGAATATCCAGCGTCAGTGGACGCCCATAAAACTGGCTGAGGGCATCGTTCACCCGCTGCTGCTGGGT
>JAURXE010000037.1 GCA_030654635.1 Pseudomonas sp. | reverse complement strand
GCGGTGTAGATGTGCTTGTAGAGGCCCGACTGCATGATTTCTGGCGAGTCTTCAAAGTCGTCCAGCAGGTCTTGCTTGGAGGCGTTGATGATTTCCAGCGCGATGTTTTCGCGGAAGTTGGTGCGATCAACTAGCAACTTCAGGCCGCGCCAGGAGGACTCCAGTGCCTGGAACTCGGCGTTGTGGAGGATTTCATCCATCTGCCGGCTGAGCTTGGCGTCGATTTCCGCGATCATGCGGTCGACCATGGCCTTTTTGACCGGCTCGTTTTCGTTCTGCGGCTTGAGCAATTCTTCGATAAACGCTGACACGCCACGCTTGGCAATGTCATAGGCTTCATCATCGGGCGTCAGCTTGGTTTCGGCGATGATGCGGTCAAGAATGCCGTACTCGGCGGTGTTGCTGCTGCTATTGGCTACTGCACTAGTGCTCATAAATTAGCTTCCTTGTTAATTGGATCAGGAGTCCAGTTGGGCTTGGGCAGCAAGGCCTAACTCGCCGAGCACGCGCTCACGCGAATCATCGTCAGCCAGCACGCTTTCTATCGCTTTACGAAAAGCCGGTGCGTTGCCCAGTGGGCCTTTCAGAGCGACCAGTGCATCGCGCAGCTCCATCAGCTTCTTCAGCTCAGGCACTTGCTCAACCAGATTGGCCGGGTTGAAGTCCTTCATCGAGTGGATGCGCAGTTGCACGGCCAGTTCGTCGCCTTCGGCTTCGTCCTGCAGGCGGTTGGGCACGCCGAAGGTCAGGTTGAGCTCTTGCTTGGCCAGCACCTCATCGAAACTGTTTTTATCGATGCTGATGGGCTTGCGGTCTTCGATTTTGCGGTCATCGGCGCGCTGGGTGAAGTCGCCTAAAACCATCAGTTTCAATGGCAGTTCGATCTCTTCCTGAGCGCCGCCAGTGGCAGGTTTGAAGGTTACGTTGATGCGTTCCTTGGGTGCTACAGAGCCTTCTTTGGCCATGCTTGTTCTCCTTTACGGTTATGGCCCGAGGGCCTCTGGGCGCTCACACGCCCTATTCCAGTACCACCTCAAGATCGAGGTGGCACAACCTGCGGTAGATCCCTTCCTTGCTTTCGCGCACCGCATGATTTTGCGGCAACAGCTCGCAGCAACTGTGCAGTAAGCGCAGCACTTCGAGGGCGAGATCGGGCTCCCAGTCGCCTAGGCTCGAGGCCTGCAGCTTATGGTCGAGGGATTCGAGTTGGGTTTTGGCTAATTCGTATTTCTTCGCGCTGAAGCACAAACGCGCCAGGGTCAGTTGCCAGTAGAAGCGTTCACGGCCGCCACGGGCCTTGGCCAACCCTTGCTTGAGTTGTTGCACTGCCAGTTTCAGACCGTCCTTACGCAGTTTCGGCAAGGTCTCCTGCAGGGCGATTTCCCAAGCGGGCTGGCCGCCATCGTCGTTACTGGCCGCAGGCGTGTTTACACTGACCGCTGCTTGTAGATGCGGCAGTACCTGGGCGCTGATCCAGCTGCGCGTCGCCGCATCGGCAAAGCTGGCGCCATCGTGAAAACGCAGCTCTTCCAGTCCGCTCATGCGTTGCAGAAACAGTGCTAATTGAATTTCCACTTCACGCATGGCCTGTTCGGCATCCAGTGCCTGCAGGCACTCCCAAACCAGATGCTGACCGTCGAGCCAG
>JAURXE010000019.1 GCA_030654635.1 Pseudomonas sp. | reverse complement strand
GTGTTGCAGCCGCTAGGCCGTGGCGCTTTTTTGCGCACCGACACCCATTGGAGTGAGGCCGGTGCCAATGCGGCGGCAGTTGCCGTGGCGGCGCGCATTGGCGAGCTGGGAGTTACCCCAACCCCGGCGCAAGCCTTTGATGTGAGCATCTCTGAGCCGCAAGTGCGGCCCGGCGACCTGGTGCATCTAGCCGGTCTGGATTGGCTGCCGGCCGATTTGCAGCCGCAGGTTGAACAGGTGCGGCACAGCAGCTTGACGGCCCGCGCCAGCGCGACAGAGGCGTTGGCCGAGGACGATTTGTTTGGTGACAGCCAGCTGCCGAATGTCGCGGTTATTGGCACCTCCTTCTCGCGCAACTCAAACTTCATGCCGTTTCTAGAGCGCGCTGTGGCTGCCAATGTCGGCAATTTTGCCCTTGATGGCGGGGCTTTTTCGGGTGCCGCCAAGGCCTATTTCGACAGCCCGGCGTTTAAACAAACGCCGCCGAAGTTGATCGTGTGGGAGATTCCCGAGCGTGACCTGCAGGCACCCTATGTGGACGATATAGTGCTACCGACCAAGTAGTGTTAGCAGGCTGTTGAAAAGCTACCTGCGTTGAATACTGCGTTTTTCAACGGCCTGCTAGCCTCCCGTCCCGTACAGCACAACGCCGCGAAATCGCGGCGTTGTGCTGTACGGGCGAATGACTTATTCGATAAATAGTTTCTGGATTGCTGAGAAGTCCAGTTTGCCCTGGCCCTGTTTGAGCAGCAGGCGATACAGCTGCAAGGCCAGGGCGCCCATGGGTGTGCTGCTGGCGGTGCTCTGGGCGGCTTGCTGAGCCAGGCCTAGGTCTTTGGCCATCAGCTCGGCCATAAAGCCGCCGCTGTACTCGCGGGACGCGGGTGCGGCGGGCATCACGCCGGGCCAGGGGTTGTACTTTTCCAGGGCCCAGTTGCCACCAGAACTCTGCCGCATGATCTCGGCCAGCACCTGGGGCTCCAGACCGTTGGCGACGCCCAGGGCCATGGCTTCGGCGGTGCCGATCATCAGCACGGCCAGTAGTTGGTTGTTGCAGACCTTGGCCACCTGTCCGGCGCCGTCCTCACCTGCATGGTGAATATTGCTGCCCATGGCCGCCAGAATCGGCCGCGCCTGCTCAAGAGTGGCCGCGCTGCCGCCGACCATAAATGTCAGGGTGCCGGCGGCGGCGCCGGCAGTGCCGCCCGAAACTGGCGCGTCGAGCATTGCCAAGCCGCGGTTGGCGGCGGCGTGATGGACCTTGCGCGCCGATTCCGGGGCAATGGTCGAGCATTCGAGGATCAGGCTGCCGGTGGCAATTTGGCTGAGCAGGCCGGTATCGCCCAGGTACAGGCTTTCGACGTGCTGGCTGGCGGGCAGCATGCTGATGATTACCGTCGCGCCACTCACGGCATCGGCGGCGCTACTGGCGGCACGGGCGCCTTCGTTGGCTAGCTCATTTACAGCGCTGGCGACCAGGTCGAAAACACTCAGCTGATGGCCGGCTTTGAGCAGGTTGCGGGCCATCGGCAGGCCCATATGACCGAGACCGATAAAGGCGATTTTTGTCATTGTTGTTCTCCTTGCCTGATAGAAATGGTCGGATTTTGCTCAGCGGGGTGCGCCGAACAGCTCATTGATGCGTGCGAAAGGTTCTGCCTGTTCGGCGAAGCCGAAGCTGCCGTGCTGGCGCACTTCCTCGGCGGCGCGCAGGAACGCACCGAATGCCGCGCGGGCCAAAGATGAGCCCAGGCTGATGCGCTTGACTCCCAGCTCCGCCAGCTCGGCGACCGTGAAGGTGGCCGAGGCCAGGCCCATCAGCACGTTGACCGGTTTGGGTGCTACCGCGCGCACCACCGCGGCGATCTCTTCGCGGCTGCGCAGGCCAGGTGCGTAGAGCACGTCCGCGCCGGCTTCGGCATAGGCCTGCAGGCGGCGGATGGTGTCGGCGAGGTCTGGTCGTCCATGTAAATAGTTTTCCGCCCGGGCGCAGAGCGTGAACGGGAAGGGCAGGCTCCGTGCGGCTGCGACTGCGGCCTGGATGCGCTCCACGGCCAGCTCAAGCGGGTAGATCGGTTGCTCCAGTCGACCGCTGGCATCTTCGATGGAGCCGCCGACCAGGCCGGCCAAGGCTGCTAGATGGATGGTCTGTGCGCACTCCTGCGGGCTATCGCCGAAACCGTTTTCCAGATCGGCGGCAACAGGCAGCGTGATGGCGTCGATGATTGCCCGCGCGTTGGCCAGGGTTTCATCACGGCTGATCAGCCCTTCGCCATCGGCGCGACCCAGGCTGAAAGCCAGGCCGGCACTGGTAGTGGCCAGTGCTTCGAAACCGAGGGCGGCCAGCGCCTTGGCCGAGCCGGCATCCCAAGGGTTAGGGATGACGAAGCAGCCAGGGCGTTGGTGCAGAGCTTGAAAAATCAGGGCTCGTTCGATTTGGCTCGGCATGCGGGGGACTCCTATAAATCCGCCAGCGGGTGTTCGCCCTCCCAGGCTGGCTGGAAGTGCGCGGCGATTTCGGCGGGGGAAATTCTCGCCACGTCGGGCCAGTGCCAGTGGGGGGTTTGGTTTTTGTCGATCAGACGGGCGCGCACGCCTTCGGCGAATTCGGGGTGGCGGCAGCAGTTCAGGCTGATGGCGTATTCCATCCGAAACACCTGGGCCAGCGACAGGTACTTGGCGCGGCGGATTTGCTCCCATACCAGATGGGCGGTCAGCGGGCAGCCGCCGAGCATGCTGCGGGCGGCGCGGACCAGTAGCGGGTCTGGGGAGTCGGCCAGGCTGCTGACGGCGTGCCAGGCGCTGGGCAGGTCGCTGAGATCCAGCAGGGCGTCGAGCTGGGCGCGGCGTGGCAGCCATTGCGCGGCGGGCTGCTGGGTCATGGCTTGCTGCTCCAGGGCCTTGAGCAAGCTGTTGAGTTGCAGTTGCGGTTGTTCCTGCCAGTTCAACTGTTGCAAGCCGGCGATCAGCTCATCTTGTTGTCCATCGAGCAGCAGGCGATCGGCCAGGTCGAGGTCGAGGGCGTCGCGGCCATTGATGTGCGCGCCGGTCAGGCCGAGGAACAACCCGAGCTTGCCCGGCAGGCGGGCGAGAAACCAACTGCCGCCGACATCCGGGTACAGGCCGATGCTGATTTCCGGCATCGCCAGGCGACTGGATGGCGTGACAATGCGCACCCCGGCGCCTTGCATCAGGCCCATGCCGCCGCCCATCACATAACCGTGGGCCCAGCACAGCAGCGGTTTTGGGTAGTTGTGAATCAGGTAGTCGAGGCGGTACTCGTCGGCAAAGAAGCGTCGCGCCAGATCCGGCACCTGGCCCGGTTGCTCGCGGCAGGCCTTGACCAGATCGAGCACGTCACCACCGGCGCAAAAGGCTTTCGGACCCTGGCCACGCAGTACCACGCAGACGATGCTTGGGTCTGTTGCCCAGGTGCTGAGCTTGGCGCTCAGCGCTTCGATCATCGGCAGCGTCAGGGCGTTGAGACTGGCGGTGGCATCCAGGGTGGCGACGCCGATGCGGGCGCCGTGTTGGCCGTGCAGCTCTGCAAAAATCACATTCATGGTGTTTCCCCGAATAGGGCGGATGGGCACGTAAGGCGGGTGCAGCCCGCCATTAGAGTGGCCGGTTAGCAGTTACGCCACTGCGGCTCGCGCTTCTCCAGAAAGGCGTTTACGCCCTCGCGGGTGTCGTCGGCATCAAACAGGTCGACAAAGCTTTCGCGCTCGGCCGCCAGCCAGGTATTCGGCGCGCGTTCGCGGGCGCCCTGAATCAGCGGTTTGATGGTGCGTACCGCCACCGGGCTTTGCTTGGCCACCTTGGCCGCCAGCAGCAAGGCATGGCCGCGGGCTTCGCCGCTGTCGACCACTTGCTCGACCAGACCAATGCGCAGGGCGGTGTCGGCGTCGACGCGCTCGCCACAGAGAATCATTCGTTTGGCCCAGCCTTCGCCCACCAGCCAGCTCAGGGCCTGGGTGCCGCCTGCGCAAGGCAGCAAGCCGACCGCCGCTTCCGGCAGGGCCAGTTGCGCATGGCGCTCGGCGATGCGGATATCGCAGGCCAGCGCGCACTCCAGGCCGCCGCCCATGGCGTAGCCGTTGATCGCGGCAATCGACACGCCGCGAAAATCGCGCAGCGCCTCGAAGGCCTCACCAAACCGGCGGGCCATTTCACGGGCGCGGGCCTTGTCGCCATCGGCAAACAATTTGAGGTCGGCGCCGGCGCTGAAGAACTTGGCGCCCTGACCGGTAAGCACCAGGGCGTAGATATCGTCATCCCGGTTGAGGTGCTCCACCAGCTGCTTGAGGCCAATCAACGAGTCGCGATCCCAAGTGTTGGCGGCTGGGTTGTTGATGGTCACCAGCGCGGTGTGGCCGTGTTTTTCTACGGTCAGCTTGTGGGTCAGATCGAAGGGGTGGCTTTGGTAGGCTTCTACTTGGTTGCTCATGGACTGCATCCTTTAACGCGCAAATAATTTATGTCGGGCGGCTGCAACCTGCGGTTGCGCCTGGCGGGTTGCACCCGCCCTACAGATTTACAATAGCTGCTCGAGCAGGCCGTCTTGGGCCAGCAGCCGGCGGGCGATAATCACCCGCATTATTTCGTTGGTGCCTTCGAGTATCTGGTGCACGCGGCTGTCGCGCACCCAGCGCTCCAGCGGGTAATCATTCAAATACCCATAGCCGCCATGCAGTTGTAGGGCGTCGTTGCACAGCTCAAAGCACTGGTCGGTGGCAAAGCGTTTGCCCATGGCGCAATACAGGCTGGCTTGCGGATGTTTATGGTCGAGTTTGTGGGCGGCCAATCGCACCATCTGCCGGCTGGCGGTGAGGGCGGTGAGCATGTCGGCCAGCTTGAATTGCAGGGCCTGGAACTCGGCCAGGGGTTTGCCGAATTGCTTGCGCTCCTCGACATAGCGCAACGATTGCTCCAGCGCCGCCTGTGCCGCGCCTAGTGAGCAGCTGGCGATATTCAGGCGGCCGCCATCCAGGCCTTGCATGGCGTAGACGAAGCCCTGGCCTTCGGGGCCGATGCGGTTGCCGGCCGGGATGCGCACATTGCTGAAGCTGATTGAGCGGGTCGGCTGGGCGCGCCAGCCCATTTTCAATTCGTTGCGACCGTAGCTGACGCCTTCGGCATCGGCTGGCACCAAAAAACAGGAAATGCCTTTGGCGCCGTCGCCCCCGGTGCGGGCCATGACGATCAGCACTTCGGTTGAGCCTGCCCCGGAGATAAAACACTTGCTGCCATCCAACACGTAGTCGTCACCGTCGCGTTTGGCGCGGGTGCGCAGGTTGGCGGCATCGGAGCCGGCATCCGGCTCGGTCAGGCAGTAGGAGGCCAGCAGTTCGCCGCTGGTCAGGCGCGGCAGCCAGGCGTCCTTCAGGGCTTGGTCGGCGAAGGAGGCGAGCATCCAGGAGGCCATGTTGTGGATGGTCAGAAACGCCGTGGTAGCCACGCAACCGGCCGACAGTTGCTCGAAAATCAAGGATGCGGACAGTCGCGACAGCCCCAGGCCGCCGTCTTCTTCCTTGATATACAGGGCCAGGTAGCCCTGCTCGGCGGCGCGGCGGATCACGTCCGTGGGGAAGTGATGGTCACGGTCCCAGTCGGCCGCGTGCGGGGTCAGTTCATGGGCGGCAAAGGCCCGGGCGCTGTCCACCAGCAGGCGTTGTTCTTCGCTTAGGTCAAAATCCATAAGTCCTCATTGCAGGGTGGGTGGCTGGCCCGCCTCCCGTCGCTCCGCTTGCCACTCGGCAAGGCTGGGGGCGGCGTGTGGGCCATCCAGTTGGTGGAGGATGTCGAAGTAATCCTGGTGCTTGGCACCCTTCATGACTTCATCACGTGATTTAACTTTGACCACATAGACGCTCTGCACGTTCTGGTGATCGAAGGCACGCCACTGCTGCTCACCCTTGAGCAGGCTGTAGCTGTGGCCTTCTAGGGCTTTGATCAGGGTTTCGCTGTCCAGGCTTTTGCTGCGCTGCACGGCATCGGCCCATTGATAAACAATGCTGTAGGCCGAGGCCGCTGAGCTTGCGGGGTAAATGTCATAGCGCTGAGTGAAGGCGCTGACGAATGCCTTGCCGCGCGCGGAACCTTCGCGCTCAGGTACTTGCCAGGTCCAGGGTTCGGTGCCAATCACGCCCTGCATCAGGCTTGGCCCGGCTTGCTCGACGATGCTCTGCGTCAGGTTGGGGGCGACTATCTGCATGCGCTTGGTTAGCCCGAGTTGATCGGCAATGCCCATGGCATTGACCAGCTCCTTGCCAAACAATACCAGGACCAAGACCTCGGCCTTGCTCGCGGCGGCCTGCTGCAGAGCGCCGCGGTAGTCGCTCATGCGGGCGCCGGGGAAGGGCACTTTCAGCCCAGGGTGTTGGCTGCCGTCCTGGGTGTTGGTGGTGGCGCGCAACGAACTTTCGCTGGTGGTGCCCCAGGTGTAGTCGGCGGTGATATAGAAATAACGCTTGTTTGGCTGGCTTTTAGTCAACTCTTGGCCCAGTGCGCGGGCGCTCATCCAGGCGCTGTTGCACTCGCGGAACATATAACGCTGACCGTCTTTGCCGGTGGTGTCGTTGGAGTAGGTGAGGGTGCCGAAGTACAGCAGGCCGCGTTCCTGGGCACGCTTGCCGGCGGCAATGGCCACCGCGCTGGAGGCGCCGCCAAACAGCATAACGGCGCCTTCGTCGGCCAGTTTGTCGACATTGCGCACGGCTTTTTCCGGCTGCGAGCCGCTGTCCAGGCTGGACAGGCGCAACGGGCGGCCGAGTACGCCGCCTTTGGCATTGAGCTCATCGATGGCCAGCAGGGCACCACGCATCTGCGCCAAACCTTCCTCCTTGTAGCTGCCGCTGCGCGGGTAGTTGAGGCCGAGGGTAATCGGCTCTACCGCCTGTGCGCCGGCAATAAGTCCGGCCCAAAGGGCCAGGGTGGCAGTCAGTCGTTGCATTGCAAGCCTCCATGTTTAGGGATGTCCCGGGGCGACTGTGAACCCCGGAACGGGCTTGCAGCTATGCTCTTTTGGTCGTAAGTGGCACTTTGCCGCAGTGCGGGCGGGGTTACTTTAGCTGGATGGTCATGTTCGGTCCGCTCGGCGTCGTGCTGCTCGGGGCGTTGTCATCAAACCAGCGGCTGGTGACGGTTTTGGTCTCGGTGTAGAAGCGTACGCCTTGTTTGCCGTAGGCGTGCAGGTCGCCGTAGAACGAGCCTTTCCAGCCGGTGAAGGAGAAGAACGGCAGTGGCACCGGCACCGGTACGTTGATGCCGACCTGGCCGACTTCCACTTCGTGCTGATACTGGCGGGCGGCGCCTCCTGAGCTGGTGAAAATCGAGGTGCCATTGCCGTACGGGCTGGCATTCACCAGCAAGATGGCCTCTTCCAGGCTGTCGACTTCCATGCAGACCAGCACCGGGCCGAAGATTTCTTCGCGGTACAGGCCCATCTTGGTCGTCACGCCGCGAAACAGGGTTGGCCCCAGCCAGTTGCCGTTCGGGTAGCCGGGCACCGTGCAATGCGAGCCATCCAACAGGGACTCGGCGCCTTCGGTCTTGCCCTCGCTGATCAGGCGTTGCACCCGCTGTTTGGCTTGCTGGCTGATCAGCGGGCCGTAGGCGGCCTGCGGATCGTTCCAGTAGCCGGGTTGCAGCTCGGCCAGTTGCGCCTGCAGTTCGGGGATCCAGTCTTTCGAGGCGCCGACAAACACCGCCACACTGATCGCCATGCAGCGCTGTCCGGCCGCGCCGCAACTGGCGCCGACCAGATTGCTGAGCACCTGCTCCTTGTTGGCGTCTGGCATGATCACCATATGGTTCTTGGCCCCGGCGAAGGCTTGCACGCGCTTCAGATGGGCGGTGCCGGTGCGGTAGATATGTTGACCGACCGGCACCGAACCGACGAAGGAGATAGCGCGGATGTCCGGGTGGGTGAGCAAGGTGTCGACCTGTTCGCGACCGCCGTGCAGCACTTGCAGCACGCCTTTTGGGGCGCCGGCTTCGATAAACAGCTCGGCCAGGCGATTGGGCGTCAGCGGGTCTTGCTCGGAAGGTTTGAGGATAAAGGTGTTGCCGGCGGCGATGGCCAGCGGAAACATCCACAGCGGAATCATCGCTGGGAAGTTGAACGGGGTGATTCCGGTGCACACGCCCAGGGGCTGAATCCAGCTGGCGGTGTCGATGCCGCGGGCGACGTTTTCGACCGTCTCGCCCATCATCAGGCTGGCGATGTTGGCGGCCTGCTCGACCACCTCGATGCCGCGCCAGACGTCGCCCTTGGCGTCGGCGAAGGTCTTGCCGGTTTCCTGGGCGAGAATTTCGGCCAGCTCGTCATGGTGTTCTTTGAGCAGATGCTGATAACGCAGCATCAACCGCGCGCGCTCCGATACCGGCACTTCGCGCCAGCTGAGGAAGGCCAGCTTGGCGCTGGCAATCGCCATTTCGATCTCTTCATGGGTGGCTTTGGGCGCCAATGCCAGCACTTGCTGGGTGGCCGGATCGGTCACTTCGATCAGCTCTTTGGAATGGCTCTCGCGCCACTGGCCATCGATCAGTTGCATAACTAATTTGCTCATCTTGTGCTCCAGTGGTTAAGAGGTTTTGCGCGTCTGCAGGTTTTATAGCGCGCAATGCTTGAGCTGTGGATTGACGATCTTGGTCTTTAGATGGACGATCTTGGTATTAGTGCGCAGTGGTAAAAGCCTTATGAATGATTTGGTCGAGACATCCGGTTGGCCGCTGCCGACTAACGGTCTGCGCTTTATTACCCCGCCGCGGCTGCGTCGGGTGCTGGCCAGTCATCCGCTGACCAAGGGCTGCTATCCGCTGGCCATGGGCTTTTATCCCGAGGCCCACGGCCATCAGATGCAACGCACCGCGCCGGACGATCACCTGCTGATTTATTGCCGGGCGGGCTGCGGTTGGGTGCAGCTGGGCGATGAGCGCTTGGCGGTGGGTGGTGGCGACCTGTTGTTGCTGCCCAAGCAGCTGGCCCACAGTTATGGGGCGGACAGTCAGCGGCCCTGGACCTTGCACTGGGTGCATTTTGACGGCGAGCTGGTGGCGGAGTTTTTGCGCCCGCTGGCCAAAACGCCCTTGCAGCACATCGGTTTGCAGCCGCGCTTGCTGGCGGACTTTGACGCTTTGCTGGCGGTGCATAAACAAGGCTTGAGCCTGCCGCACTTCGTGCATGCCGCGCAGCAGTTGCAGGCGATTCTCACCTCGCTGGCGGTGTTGCCGGCGCGGGCCAAGCTCAAGTCCGGGCGGGTGCTGGATGTCGAGGCGGTGCAGGCGGTGATGCGCGCCCATCTGCACGGCAGCTTGAATCTCGATCAGCTAGCCGCGCAGTTCAAGTTGTCGCGCTTTCACTTTGCCAAAACTTATCGGGCGGTCAGTGGCCGGGCGCCGATCGAGGATTTTATCCAGCTGAAAATGGCCCACGCCTGCCGGCTGCTCGACGAGGGCAGTCAGGGCATAGCCTTGGTGGCGCAACAGTTGGGCTACGAGGATGTGTATTACTTCTCGCGGCTGTTTCGCCAGGTGGTCGGCATGGCGCCCAGTCATTACCGGGCGCTGCACCAGGGTTGATACCTTGACTTGCCCGGGGCGCTTGTCTAGCGTGCGGCCTTCTTTGGGCATAGGCGGTGAGGTTGGCGATGAACGCTGAGGTGGATCGGATCAAGCTGGAACCCGGCTGGAAGGCCGCTCTGCAGGACGAGTTTGAGCAGCCCTATATGCGCCAGTTAGCGGATTTTTTGCGCACGCAAAAGGCTGCCGGCAAGGTGATTTTTCCGCCAGGGCCGCTGATTTTCAATGCCCTGAACCTCACGCCGCTTAGCCAGCTGAAGGTGGTGATTCTCGGTCAGGACCCCTATCACGGCCCCGGCCAAGCCCACGGCCTGTGTTTTTCGGTGCAGCCCGGGGTACCGACGCCGCCGTCGTTGTTGAATATCTATAAAGAACTCAAGCGCGACCTGAATATCGACATTGCCGCCCACGGCTGCCTGCAGCATTGGGCCGAACAGGGGGTACTGTTGCTCAATACCACCCTGACGGTGGAGCAGGCCGATGCCGGCTCCCACGCCAAGGCCGGTTGGCAGCATTTCACCGATCGGGTCATTGAAGTGGCCAGCGCCAGCAAGGAAAACCTGGTGTTTCTGCTCTGGGGCGCCCATGCGCAGACCAAGGAGAAACTCATCGACGCCAGCAAGCATCTGGTGCTGAAGTCGGTGCATCCGTCGCCCTTGTCGGCCTATCGCGGCTTTATCGGTAACGGCCATTTCAGCCGCACCAATAAATTTCTCCAGCAGAACGGCCTGACGGCCATCGATTGGCGTTTGCCTGCGGCCTAAAGGTGTTGCTGGTCTGATACTGACGTTAGTGACGTTGCCAGAGGCGAAAGATCGGCTCGGCGAGAAACATCACCAGAAACAGCCGTAGCACTTGCAAGGCGGTTACCAAGGCCACCGACAAGTGCAGTGCTTCGGCGGTCAGGGATAGTTCGGTGATGCCGCCGGGCATCATGCCAAGCATCAGCGATTGTGGGTCTTGCAGGGTTAGCCAGCTCAGCCCTATGGCCAGCAAACCGGCACCGAGCATGGCCAGCAGGGTGAACAGCAATATGCGCGCGAGAAAACCCGGTGCACTGCGAAAAAAGCCCCGGTCAAAGTGACAGCCCAGGGCGCAGCCGATCAGCCATTGGCCGGTTTGGCTAACGCCTGGAGGCAAGCCCAGGTGCAGGTCGAAGCTGACGCTGGCGATCGCGCACAGGCTAAGGGGCGCGAGCATCCAAGGGTTAGGTTGGCGCAGCTTGCCCCACAGCAGTGCCAGCAGGGCCCCCGCCGGCAGCAAGCCGGCCAGCCATGGCCAGCTCACCAGCGCCGGTGGTGGAGGTGCGATGGGCGGCAAGCTCCAGGTAAATAGCGGTGGGATCACCAATACCACCAGCAGCAAGCGCAGGCTGTGCGCCGCCGCCACCCGGGCGATTTGCGCATCATTACGTTGCGCCAGATTGACCATCTCACTGGCGCCGCCGGGCATGCTGGCAAAGAATGCGGTGGCGCGGTCGACCCCGGAGTGGCGCAGCAGCGCGATCCCGATCAGGCTGAGCAGCAGGGTGGCGACGGCCCCGGCAATCACCACCGAGAGGTTATTCAGCAGTTCGCTGAGCACCTCGCCGGTGAAGTGCAGGCCGATGGCGCTGGCGACCAGCCATTGCCCGGTTTTTCGGCCCCCCGGTAGCTCGCTCACTTGCCAGCCACAACAGCGCACGGCGATGACCGCCAGCAGCGAGCCTATGATCCACGGCAGCGGCCAGCCGCTGAGGCTGGCCAGATAACCGCCGGCCAGCCCGATCAGGGGCGTGGCCCAGTAGCCACGCCAGCTGCCCAGGGTTGTATTTGGCTTAGGCATTTACCAGCGGCGCTCTGTTGCGTGCCCGCCACCAGCGGATGCCTGGTAAGCCCAGCATTAACGCCGTCAGCGCCCACAGGCCGAGGCTGATCGGGCTGTGCCAGAGAATACTCAGCTCACCGGCGGAGATAGACAGGGCGCGGCGCAAATTATCTTCCATCAACTCGCCCAGCACGAAGCCGAGAATCACTGCCGACAGTGGGAAATCCAGCTTGCGCAGCAGATAGCCGAACACCCCGAGCACCACCATCAGCACTAGGTCGAAGGTGGTGCTGTGCACGGCGTAGACGCCGACCATGCTGATTACACTGATCGCCGGAACCAGCAGCCAGTTCGGCACGCTGAGCATCCGGGCAAACAGGCCGACCATCGGAATGTTGATGACCAGCAAGATCACGTTGCAGATAAACAGTGAGGCAATCAGGCCCCAAACCACATCCGGTTGCTGCTCAAACAGCAGTGGCCCGGGGGTGATGTTGTACAGACTGAGCGCGCCGATCATCACCGCGGTGGTGCCTGAACCTGGTACGCCGAGGGTTAGCATGGGGATCAGCGAGCCGCACGCCGAGGCGTTGTTGGCTGCTTCCGGTGCGGCCAGGCCGCGTAAATCGCCATCCCCGAATTTGCCGCCGGTGCCGGCCAGGCGCTTCTCGGTCATGTAGGTCATGGCGCTGGCGATAGTTGCGCCGGCACCCGGCAAGGTGCCAATGACGAAACCGGCCAGGGAGCTGCGGATAATGCTCCAGAAGCTGAAACAAAATTCCTTGAAGTTGAACAGTAAACGGCCGCTGGCTTTCACGGCCTTTTGTCCGCGGTGGGTGTTTTCCAGCATGATCAGGATTTCACTGACGCTGAAGAATCCGATGACCACTATGATGAATTGAATGCCGTCGGAGAGGCTGACACTGTCGAAGGTAAAGCGGTAAACGCCGGTGGTGGAGTCCACGCCGACGGTTGCCAGGGCCAAACCGATCAGCGCTGCCATCAGGGTTTTTACCGGCTTGTCGCCGACCATGCCGCCCAAGCAGGCGATGGCGAAAATCATCAGCACAAAGTATTCGGCCGGTCCAAAGGCCACCGCCCATTGCGCCAGCAGCGGGGCAAACAACACTACCCCGCAGGTGGCGATGAGGCTGCCGATAAAGGAGCTGACGGCCGATAGCGAGAGGGCGATGCCGGCTTTGCCTTGGCGGGCCAGGGGGTAGCCGTCGAGGGTAGTCATCACTGCAGCCGCATCGCCGGGCACGTTCAGCAGGATCGCGGAAATTCGCCCGCCGTATTCGCAGCCCAGGTATACCGCGGCCAGTAGTATCAATGCGGTTTCCGGCGGCAAGCCGAGGGCGAACGCCAGTGGTAGCAGCAATGCCACGCCATTGATCGGGCCTAGCCCCGGCAGCATGCCGACGATGGTGCCGACGAAGGCACCGAACAGGGCGGTTAACATATTGGTCGGTCGCGTGGCGACATCAAAACCTTGCAGCAGAAAATTTAAGGTGTCCATTTCAGCTCTCCACAAACGCGGCTAACAGGCCCAGTGGCAGCGGCACGTCGAGTAAATAATCAAACAGCAGAAACAGCAGCAGACCCATCAGCACGCCGCTGATCAGACACGGCAGGATGCGGCCGGTGAACAGCAAGCCGAGCAGAAATACCGTCAGGGCCGTGCTCAAAATAAACCCCAGTGGCTCAAATAACAGGGCGTAGCTCAGCAGAGTGAGCACGCACAGCACGGCGCGTTTTAGGCTGGGCAAATGCAGCTGCTGCAACAGCACCCCAGGCTTGAATAGCAGCCACAGCGCGGCCACGCTCATCAGCGCGAGCAGCAGCAAGGGGTAAGCGCGTGGACCCACTGGGTCGTAGGAAAAGGGTGCTTTGAAGCCCCAGGCAACGAAAGCGAGGCCGATGCACAGCAGCAGCCAGGCTGCGGAAAATAAGCGAACATACATGGCGAAGTACCTAGTCGGGCGGCCACAAAGACCGCAAAACCTTAGGCTGGATTGCGCCTGGCGATAGGCTCTCGCTGCGCATAACCCAGCCTGGCAAGGTTGGGGTTATTGCGTCAGGCCAAACTCGCCAGCCAGCTTTTTGTAGTCTTCGACTTGCTTGAAGACAAAGCTCTTGAGTTCATCACCCGTGAGCGCCAGCGGCAGCAGATCGCGCTGTTCGCGCAGCTTGGCAAAGTCAGGGCTGGTGAGCAGGCTGTCGAACTGCTGTTTCCACCAGTTGTACTGCTCGTCGCTGACCTGCGGCCCGACGTAGAAACCACGGATTACCGGCCAGCTGATGTCATAGCCTTGCTCTTTGGCGGTGGGGATGTTGGCCAGTTTGCCGGGCAGGCGTTCCTCGGACAGCACGGCGAGGATACGGATTTTGTTCGCGTCAATTTGCGGAGTGACTTCGCCCAGGCCACTGCTGGTGACCTGTACATGGCCACCGAGCATGGCGGTAATGGTTTCGCCGCCGCCTTCAAAGGCGACATAGCGCAGGTTCTTCGGGTCGATTCCGGCTGCGCGGGCGATCAGCGCAGTTTGCATCCAGTCCTGGCCGCCGATGGTCGCGCCGGCACCGAAGACGATGCTGGTGGGGTCCTTCTTCAAGGCCTGGATCAGCTGGTCAAGATTTTGGTAGGGCGAGTCGGCCCGCACAGTGATGGCGCCGTAGTCGGTGCCAATCGCCGCCAGCCAGCGCACCGCAGTTTCGTCGTAACGGCCGAACTTGCCCTGGGCGAGGTTGAGCAACGAGCCGCTGGAGAACGCCACTATGGTGCCTGGGTCGTCGGCGCGCTGGGCAATCACCGAGTTGTAGGCCACGGCGCCAACCCCACCGGGCATGTAGCTGACGCGCATCGGCGCCTTGAGCAATTCGGCGTTTTTCAGGCCACTTTGCGCCAGCTTGCAGGTCAGGTCGAAACCACCGCCGGGCTTGGCCGGGGCAATGCATTCCGGGCGTTTCGGTTCGCCGGCCAGCAGTGCGCCGGCAAAGGTCAGGCAGGCGGTGGCGAGGGCGATACGGGTAAAGGCAGTTTTCATGGGTACTTCCTCTGAGATCTTATTGTGGGTTACCAAATAGCCAGGGTGTAGCCGAGGATGATCCGATTTTCATCGGCATTACGAGCAAAGTCGGAGCGAAAGCTGGCGTTACGCAGGCGTACGTAGGCGTTTTTCAACGGGCCGCCTTGCACCACGTATTTGACTTCGATGTCGCGCTCCCACTCGCTGCCGCTGTCATTGCTGGCGCTGATCTGGGCGTCGTCACCGTGCACGTAGCGGGTCAGAAAGGTCAGACCTGGAACGCCCAGCTTGGCGAAGTTGTAGTCATAGCGAGCCTGCCAGGAGCGTTCGTTGGCGTTGGCGAAATCGTTGATCTGCACGAAGTTGACCAAGTAAGGATCGCTGCCCTCGATGTAGGCGTAGCCGGTGTCGCCGCTCATCTTCTGATAGGCGAGGCTCAGCTTGTGGCTGTCGATGGCGTAACTGAACATGGCGTTAAGGGCGCGGTTGTCGATTTTCCCGGCGTTGGCCGCGCCACTGTCGTCACTGAGCATCAAGCGCAGGTCGGCGGACAGGGTGCCGCCGGCCAATGGCTGACTGGCCAGCAGGTTGAAGAAGTTCTGCCGATAGATATCGTCTAGGTCGGCATGGAAGTAGCGTCCGCTCAGGCCCTCGGCGAACTGGTAGTCGAGGCCGGCCAGGTCAAGGTGGTCGGCGCGCACACCGCTGGCATAGCGTTTGTTCTTGCTGTTGAGTTGCAGGTCTTCGGCGTTGGTCGAGGCGCGGTCAATCACCTTGTTCAGGCGCCCACCGGTGAAGGTCAGGTCGCTAAGTTCGCTGGAGGTCAGCAGGCCACCTTCAAATACCTGTGGCAGTAGGCGGCTGTCGCTGGCCTTAACCACCGGTAGCTCGGGAATCTGCGAGCCGTAGCGCAATTCGCTGTTGGACAGTTTGAGCTTGCCGGTCAGTCCAAGGCGGCCGTACTGGTCGGGGGTGCCGCCGTCATCCTGTACGGGCAGTAGATCGGTGCCGGTGCGGCCAGCGCCCGAGTCAAGCTTGACCCCGACCATGCCCAAGGCATCAATGCCGACCCCGAGGGTGCCTTCGGTAAAGCCCGATTGCAGGTCAAGGAGAAAACCTTGGCCCCATTCTTCGCGTTTGCTCTGGCCGCTGCCTTCACGAAAGTCACGGTTCAAATACATATTGGTGGTGATCAGGTCGGCCTTGCTGTCGGCAATAAAATCAGCCTGGACGACAGGGGCAAGCAGAGCCGCCGTAATGGCCAGGCTAAGCGGGTACGCGGGCACATAGGCCTGGCGTGATGCAGTCGGCATCGTGTGGTCTCCATTGTTATTTTTGTTACGGTCACACGCCACTGTGCGAACCGTTCAGGTTGGTGGATCGAGCCACCAGCCAGCGATCCTAGGGGGTCAAACTTTCGCCAAGCTTTCAGCCTGAAAGTTTCTTGTCGATTTGTGCAGGCCAACATTTGCCCACTTCACAGCCTTGATCTGGGCTGTACACTCCCGACTCTGAATGGCGCCGGTAGGGGCTGTGTCTGTAAATGGGGTGGGTGTCGATGCGAATTCTGCTGGTCGAAGATCATCCGCAGTTGGCCGCCAGTGTGGCCCAGGCGCTGAGGAGCGCTGGCTGGACGGTGGATGTACTGCATGATGGGATTGCCGCCGACCTGGCTTTGAGCTGTGAAGACTACGCTTTGGCCATCCTTGATATTGGCCTGCCCCGGCTGGACGGTTTTGCGGTGTTGGCGCGCTTGCGCGAACGCGGAAAAACGCTGCCGGTGCTGATGCTGACCGCCCGCAGCGAGGTCAAGGATCGGGTGCACGGGCTGAACTTGGGCGCCGACGATTACCTGGCCAAACCTTTCGAATTGACCGAGCTTGAAGCGCGGGTCAAAGCATTATTGCGCCGCAGTGTGTTGGCCGGTGAGCAGCTGCAGCGCTGCGGTGAATTGACCTACGACTTGGCTACCCGGCGCTTCAGCATAAGGGCCGGGCACCTGAACTTGACCTCCCGCGAGCAGGCGGTGTTAGAGGCGCTGATTGCTCGGCCCGGACGGGTGATGAGTAAAGAACAGTTGGCTGCCCAGGTGTTTGGCCTGGATGAGGATGCCAGCAGCGACGCGATCGAGATTTACATCCACCGGTTGCGCAAGAAGCTCGAAGGCAGCGCCGTGCGCATCGTGACCTTTCGCGGTTTGGGTTATCTGCTTGAAGCGCTCAATGACTAAGCCGGGCAGCTTGCGTGGGCGCCTGCTGCTGCGGTTGGCCGGATTGCTGACGCTGTTGTTACTGCTCAGTAGCTGGAGCGCTTACTGGAGTGCACGGCACGCCGCGGACACCGCCTACGACCGCACGCTGTTGGCCTCGGCGCGGGCGATTGCCGCCGGCCTGTATACCGAGGGAGGGCGGCTTAAGGCCAATGTACCTTATGTGGCCCTGGATACCTTTGCCTACGACAGTGCCGGACGCATCTACTACCAGGTCACCGACCTGCAGGGCGCCTTGGTGTCGGGTTATGAGAATTTGCCTGGCGCACCGCCGGGCACTTCCCGTACCGATGATTACCCAGCGCTGGCGCGATTTTATGATGCCGAGTACCGCGCTCAGGGCGTGCGGCTTGTCAGTCTGTTGCAGCCGGTGAGTGAGCCTGGAGTCAATGGCATCGCCGAGATTCGCGTGGCGGAAACCCAGGGTGCGCGCGAGCGCATGGCTCGAGAGTTATTACTGGGTACTTTGTTGCGTATCGGCTTGCTGGCCGGCAGCGCGTTGCTGTTGGTGTGGCTGGCTGTGAGCGCGGCGTTGCGGCCACTGGATGAGCTGCGCCGCAGCGTGGCCAGTCGCAGCAGCGAGGATTTACAGCCGCTGCCCGAAGACGGCATGCCGCGCGAATTGCGTCCGCTGATCATGGCCCTTAATCAGTTCAATACCCGCCTGCATGGATTGTTTGAACGCCAGTCGGCCTTTATCGCCGATGCGGCCCATGAGTTGCGTACCCCATTGGCCGCGCTTAAAGCCCGGGTTGAATTGGGCTTGCGCAGCCAGGACCCGCTGATCTGGCGCAGCACCCTGGAGGCAGCCGCAGGCCATACCGACAAACTCACCCAGCTGGCCAATCAGTTGCTTTCCCTGGCCCGTATCGAGAGCGGTGCGAGGGCGATAGCCGAGGGCGGGGCTGAGTTACTTGACCTCAGTCAGTTGGCGCGGGAGTTGGGCCTGGCCCTGGCGCCGCTGGCCCATGCGCGCGGCATTGCATTGGCCTTGGAGGCCGAGCAACCGGTGTGGATCAGTGGTGAGCCGACCTTGCTGAATGAGCTGCTGTGCAACCTGTTGGATAACGCCTTGGCCCATACGCCAGCGGGTGGGAATGTGACTTTGCGAGTGTTGGCCCCGGCCGTGCTGGAGGTGCAGGACGACGGTGAAGGGATTCCCGCTGAGGAGCATGAGGCGGTGTTTGCGCGGTTCTATCGGCGCGCCGCAAAGGGCTCGGGGGCTGGTCTTGGGTTGGCAATTGTCGGTGAGATTTGCCGCGCCCATCAGGCCCGTATCAGCCTGCATCAGGCGCAGCCCAGCGGCTTACTGGTGCGGGTTGAGTGGCCTGTGGCGCCGGCCTGAGCGCCGGCAACAGGGCTACTGCGCGACTTACTGCAACATGCCCATGGCCGCTTCCATGGCGGCCGAGAGATCTTCGTCCTCACTCATGTCTTTGCTGGGGTCCAGACCGAGCTTGGCGAACGCCGGAATCTGGCTCCAGTCGAGCTTGGTGTAGGGGTGCTCGGTGCCGATGTAGCTTTGCAGGGTGGCGACCTGAACGATGTCGACGTAGTCGACTTTGTCCGAGTTGCGGGTGAAGTCTAGGTACTGGCTGGGGATGATCGCCAGCTGCTCGGGGAAGGCCCAGGTGCGCAGAATCTTGTCGCCGATGATCGGGTGAATCTGTTCGATCACATGGTTGAGGCTGATGGAGTCGGCGAGCAGGTCGTTATGGTCTTCGGCGTAGGCCAGAATCGGCAGGGCGCCGATCTGGTGGATCAGCCCGGCGAGGGTCGCTTGATCCGGCATCAGGCGGGTGAACTGCTTGCAGAGTACGTGGCAGATACCGGCGATCTCGGTGCTCTTGGCCCACATCTCACGCATTTTGCGGTCGACTACATCGGAGGTGGCCTGGAACATTTGCTCCATTGCCAAGCCGATGGCCAGGTTGCAGGTGTAGTTGATGCCGAGGCGGTTGATGGCCATCTGCAGATCGGTGATTTCTTTGCTAGTCCGCAGCAGTGGGCTGTTGACCACCTTGATGATCCGCGCCGTGAGGGCCGCATCATTGCCGATCACCTTGCTCAGTTGCAGGGTGCTGATGTTTGGGTCTTCGGCGGCTTCGCGGACCTTCAGCGCCACTTCCGGCAGGGTCGGCAGTACCAAGTCGTCATTTTCGATGGCCTGGATCAGGTCCTGTTGGACTTTGTCGGCAAGTTTGCTCATCTCGGCTCTCATGTGCTGGCGGGCTGTTAAGCGGGTCGCCATATCAGGGTAGTAGTCAGCAGTGTAGTGGTCGGCTCTGCTCTAGCGCTGAATCTCGCGATCAGAATCTAATTTGTAGGGTAGCTCCAAGCGTTGCAATGCGCCGCCTGCGAGGCTGCCCAAGTGGATGCGGCCATCGGTGAGGGCATCCTCTTGCAGCACGGCCAGCAGTTCAACGCCGTTGCCGGTTTGGGCCGCCAATACCACTTCACCGACACTGCTGGCGTGAATCGGTGAAAAGATCGGTGTGGCGACATCGGGGATGACGTTTCCGTCAAGACTCAGGCGGTACAGGCGGCGCTTTAACTTGCCCAGGTACTGCATGCGCGCGACGATTTCCTGGCCGGTGTAGCAGCCTTTTTTGAAGCTGACGCCGCCGAGGGCCTGCAAATTGATCATTTGTGGAATAAAAGTCTCACGGCTGGCACCGAAGACTTGGCCAATGCCGGCCCGTACTTGTGCCAACAGCCAGCTATTGAGCGGTGCTGGTGCCAGCTGCGCAGCCAGTTGCTTGTGCAGTTGCTCAGCATTCGCAGTGGGTGCCCAAAGCTCGCTGCGGCCATCGCTCAGGCGCACGGCCAGCAGTTCGCCGTGGCGGGCGATGCTGTCGCAAGCCTCGGCCAGTTCCAGGCCGAGGCTTGCCAGTACGGCGTCGCCACCGTGCAGGCCGAAGCGTACCCAGAGGGCGCTTTCATCAGTTAATTTTGACTTGGAAAACACCGCGTATTTTTGCAGTTCGGCCAGTTGCTCGGTCAGCAGTTCAGAGGCCATGGCCAACAGATAACCGTCGGCCTGCTGAATAATACGAAAGCTGGAGAGCATCCGGCCTTTCGGGGTGCAGCGCGCGCCCAGGCTGGCGGTGTGCTCGTCGAGGTAGTTGAGGTTGCAGGTCAGTTGGCCCTGCAGCAATTTGCTGGCGTCAGGGCCGCGTACGGCCAGCAGCCCTTCGTGCGTCAAGGCGCAGAAGAACGCCGAGTCGGGATGCGCCGAGTCGGTGGAAACTAAGTCGGTAAACGCGAGGTCGGCCATTGGGTTCGCAAAATAAAGTCAGGGTGGTCATCATAGAGTGCTGCCGCTGGCTTGTCAGCGGGTGCGGGTCTGCGTTTAGCATCGCTATAATGCGGCCCCATTACTGCTTTTTTAGCTAATAACTCACTTCGAGGAACTGCTGCATGGTCGATGCGACTGAACTCAACCGGCTGTTTTGGCATAGCCGGCGCGGCATGCTGGAGCTGGACGTGCTGTTGGTGCCTTTTGTGCGTGAGGTGTTTCCAACCCTGGATGAGGTCAATCAACAGCGCTATCGGCAGTTGTTGACCTGTGAAGATCAGGACATGTTTGGCTGGTTTATGCAGCGCAATGAGCCGGATGATCCGGAACTTAAATTGATCGTGAAGATGATTCTGGACCGTGTCCAACCCAAGTAAGGCCTTCGAGTGCCACTGGCAGGCCTCGCGCTGGCTGCTGGCAGGTTATCTGCTGACGCTGATAGTGGCGTTGCTGGCGTTAGTGCTGGCCGCGTTGCCGCTGTGGGCGCAGCTATTGGGTGGGATGTTTGCGCTGCTGCACGCCGCCTGGGTGGTGCCGCGACAGATTCTGCTCGTCTCGCCCCAGGCCTTCACTGGCTTGCGCCATGATGCGGCCGGCTGGCAGCTGTTTAATGCCGCGCTAGGCTGGCAAGTGGTGCAGTTGCGGCCCAGCAGCCTGGCGTTGCCCTTAGTGGTGGTGTTGCACTTTCGCCTGGCCGGCGAGTGCCGGGTGCGCGGCCTGTGCATCCCCTGCGATGCACTCAAGCACGACCAGCACCGGCGCTTGCGGCTGCAGCTGAAGTTCAGTCGGCGTAGGTGGGCGGCACTAAAATAGTGTCGCGGGCTTCGCTCAGTTGCTCGGGGTAATCGAGGGTGTAATGCAGGCCGCGACTTTCGCGGCGCTGCATGGCCGAGCGGATCATCAGCTCGGCAACCTGCGCCAGGTTACGCAACTCGATCAGGTCGCGACTGACCTTGTAGTTGCTGTAGAACTCGTCAATTTCATCCAGCAATAAACGCACGCGGTGCTCGGCCCGTTGCAGGCGTTTGTTGGTGCGCACGATGCCGACGTAGTCCCACATAAACCGCCGCAACTCGTCCCAGTTGTGCGCAATGATCACGTCTTCATCAGAGTCGGTCACCTGACTGGCATCCCAGCCCGGCAGGGTGGGTGGCGGTGCGATCTGGTCCAGTTG
Source organism: Pseudomonas sp. (assembly GCA_030654635.1). Taxonomy (GTDB): domain Bacteria; phylum Pseudomonadota; class Gammaproteobacteria; order Pseudomonadales; family Pseudomonadaceae; genus Aquipseudomonas. Next base: position 4,292 of record JAURXE010000019.1, on the reverse strand, counting down.
CTGGCAAATATCTGCCGCCGCCGAGCGGGCGTAGACGAAGCACTCCAACAGCGAGTTACTGGCCATCCGATTGGCACCATGCAGGCCGGTGAAACTGGTTTCACCTATTGCATACAGACCGGGAATATCGCTGTGCCCAGCTTGGTCGACCAGCACGCCGCCGCAGGTGTAATGCGCTGCGGGCACGACCGGGATCTGCTGGGTGGTGATGTCGATACCAAAGGTTAGGCAGCGCTCGTAAACGGTGGGGAAGTGGGCTTTAACGAACTCGGCCGGTTTGTGGCTGATGTCTAGGTACACGCAGTCAATCCCTAAGCGCTTCATCTCATGGTCGATGGCGCGGGCGACTATGTCGCGCGGAGCCAGTTCGGCGCGCGGGTCGAAGCGCTGCATAAAGCGCTCGCCATTGGGTAGCTTGAGCAGCGCGCCTTCGCCGCGCAGGGCTTCGGTGACCAGAAAGCTTTTGGCTTGCGGGTGATACAGGCAGGTGGGGTGGAACTGGTTGAACTCCAGGTTGCCCACCCGACAGCCTGCCCGCCAGGCCATGGCGATGCCGTCACCGCAGGCACCGTCGGGGTTGCTGGTGTAAAGGTAGACCTTGGCCGCGCCACCACAGGCCAGCGCGGTAAAGCGGGCGCCGTAGGTGTCGACTTCGCCGGTTTGGCGGTTGAGCACGTAAGCGCCGAGGCAGCGCTTGCCGGGCAGGCCGAGTTTGCGTTCGGTAATCAGGTCGACGGCGACGCGTTGTTCCAATAGCTCAATATTCGGCCGTTTTCTGGCCTCGGCCAGCAGGGTGTTGAAGATTGCCGCGCCCGTCGCATCGGCGGCATGGATGATGCGCCTATGGCTGTGGCCGCCTTCGCGGGTCAGGTGAAACTCAAAACCGCCATCTTCGCGGGGCTCTTCATCATCGCGGGTAAAGGGCACGCCTTGCTCGATCAGCCAGTTGATGGCTTCGCGGCTGTGCTCCACGGTAAAGCGCACGGCGGCTTCGCTGCACAAGCCACCGCCGGCATTGAGGGTGTCCTCAACGTGCGACTCGACGGTGTCGGCGTCGTCCAGCACCGCGGCAACCCCACCCTGCGCCCAGTAGGTTGAGCCGTTGGCCAGCTCGCCCTTGCTCAGTACACAGATGCGCAGGTGCGTGGGCAGGGTCAGGGCCAGGGTCAGGCCGGCGGCACCGCTGCCTATGATTAGAACGTCGTGCTGATAATGTTGGCTCATGTCCGCATCCGCAAAAAAGCGCCTCGCAGTATATAGAGTGGGCAGGCAGCGCAGTAGCGCTTAACCGGTCGTTGAAAAACTACTGCGCTTCGCTTCGTCGCGGCTAATTTCACCTTGGCTAGGCGTCTCGCGCTAGATTTTTTAACGACCTGTTAGCCGTTTTGAACTTTTTGCCAAAATGCACCTCAGAGGCGCGTGCTGTATAGCTGATGTAGGTTAATTGGTCTGTTGGCTTTTGAATTGCGGTATTTCTGCTCAACTGCAATAAGATGCTCGCTGCAGCTGGGCACGGGCTTTGCTGTGTTGTGCCAGGCAGGGTCGAAAGGATTCTGCAGCAAGCTTGCGTAATCGGGAGAACTTTTGCACCGCCGCCGGGTCTATTTTTGCAGACCGATGAGTTGGTTGGTGTAACGCTCCCACATGCTTAACGAGGAGTGTTCATGCAAACCCAGGAAGAGGATCAGCAGCTTGTCGAACGCGTTCAGCGCGGTGATAAGCGAGCCTTTGATCTGTTGGTGTTGAAGTATCAGCACAAGATTCTCGGGTTGGTCGTGCGTTTTGTGCGCGATCCTCATGAGGCTCAGGATGTTGCCCAGGAAGCCTTTATTAAGGCGTATCGGGCGCTGGCAAATTTTCGCGGTGACAGTGCGTTTTATACCTGGCTGTACCGCATCGCCATTAATACGGCGAAAAACTATTTGGTGTCGCGAGGTCGGCGACCACCAGAAACGGATGTCAGTGCCGAGGATGCCGAATTTTATGACGGTGACCACGGTCTGAAAGATATTGAGTCGCCTGAGCGTTTGCTGCTGCGCGATGAGATTGAAGCCACGGTTCATCGGGCGATTGCGAACTTACCTGAAGACTTGCGCACAGCCTTAACCCTGCGCGAGTTTGACGGTTTGAGTTATGAGGACATCGCTGCAGTCATGCGATGTCCGGTTGGAACCGTACGGTCGCGAATTTTTCGCGCCCGTGAAGCTGTTGATAAAGCCCTGCAGCCGTTACTGCAGGATTCCTGATAGCGCGGCGCAAGCCGAGAGAGGAAACGTTATGAGTGGTCAAGCCTTGCAGGAATCGCTGTCCGCGTTACTGGATAACGAAACCGATGAGCTCGAGTTGCGCCGGCTGCTGGCCGTCAGCGACGCGGGTGAAATGCGCGCTACCTGGGCCCGTTATCAGGTAGCCCGGGCGGTGATGCATAAAGAATTGCTGCTGCCGCACATGGATCTGGCCGCGAAGGTTTCGGCCGCGTTGGCGGAAGAGCCACAGGTGAAGGTTGCGCGTCGTTTGCCCTGGGCTGGTTTGGGTCGTTTAGCGGTGGCTGCTTCGGTGACTGTGGCGGTGCTGGCCGGGGTGCGCTTGTATAACCAAGACGACATCACCAGCACGCAATTGGCGAAAAATGCGGTTCAGCCGATGTTGACGGCGCCCCATTTGCAAGGTCCGGCGATTTTGGCCGGCTACAACACCAGCGGCGGTGCTGAACAAGGTGTGCGGGTGAATGCGCCGCGAACCACTGAGCTGACGTGGCAGCAGCAACGCTTGCCAGCCTATGTTCGTCAACATACACAACAAGCTGCGGCGACTGGCAGTCAAACGGCGGTGCCCTATGCGCGCGCCGCCAGTCTGGAAAATCGCTGAGTTTCGCTATGCGTCGGTTAGGACTATTTTTGCTGACTGCTTGGCTGGCAGCGCCGGCGCAGGCCGCCGCGCCAGCGACGGATACTGCACAGGCTTGGTTGGAGCGGTTGCAGGCTGCCGAGCAGCAGCATAGCTATCAAGGGACCTTTGTCTACGAGCGTAACGGTAGCTTCTCAACCCATGCGATCTGGCATCGGGTGGAGGCAAACGGCCAGGTGCGTGAGCGTTTGCTGCAGTTGGATGGCCCCTTGCAGGAGATGGTGCGTGTCGACGCTCAGTTGCAATGCATCAGCAGTCCGCAGGTCGAGCAACGGGCGGCGGTATCGGGGTTGGTTATGCAACAACTGCAGCCGGCGCAATTGGCCGCCCACTATGATTTACGTATTCTGGGGCGATCGCGGGTGGCTGGTCATGGCACGGTAGTGTTGGCGTTACTGCCGCGCGATCAATTTCGCTACGGTCTCGAACTGCATCTGGATCAGCAAACTGGCTTGGCACTTAAATCATTGTTGCTCAATGAGCAGGGACAGTTGCTTGAGCGTTTTCAGTTCACCCAATTAGATAGCCGCAGTGCGCTCAGTGATGCGGTGTTGCAGCCAGGCCCTGATTGTTTGACTGTCGCGGTGACGCCTGTCGTACCTGCGGTTGTCAGTCCTTGGCAGGCGGCCTGGTTGCCGCCGGGCTTTAATTTGACCAGTACCGAACAGCGCGATGTTCAGAGCGCCAGTGAGCCGCTGACCTGGCTGTTGTTTAGCGATGGTTTGGCACAGTTCTCGGTGTTTATCGAGGCATCGCCTGGCACAGAGGTTGAGAATTTACATCGTCAGTTGGGACCAACTGTGGTGGTTTCTCAGCAGATGCAAGGCGTTAGTGGGCCGGTAATGGTCACCGTAGTGGGCGAAGTGCCGTTGGTCGCTGCAGAGCGTGTGGCCTTGTCGATGGGGCTGGTGGCCAAGCAGGCGACCCCGTGATCGAGGAGCCGGGGCAGGTGGTTGGCCTTGAAGAGGGCGCCGTTTGGGTCCAAACCTTGCGCAAGAGCACCTGTTCCAGTTGTTCGGCGAATGCCGGCTGCGGACAGGGCTTGCTGGACAAGTTGGCAATTAGCAGCCAACGCGGCACTGTTCGTGTGCTGACCGACTTGCAACTGAGGGTTGGTGATCTGGTGATTATCGGGTTGCGCGAGGATGCGTTGCTGCGTAGCTCGTTGCTGGTGTACCTGCTGCCCTTGCTGGGCTTGTTTGCGGGCGCTTTGGGCGCTGAGTATTTTGCCCTTGGCGAGCCGTTGAGTATCGCTGCCGGGTTGGCTGGATTGCTGATGGCGGGATTATTTGTGCGCGGGCACAGCCGGCGCCACGCGGATGACCCGGCACTGCAGCCGGTGGTGCTGCGGGCCTTGCTGGGTGCACCGTTGAATTGTTAATGGA
>JAURXE010000016.1 GCA_030654635.1 Pseudomonas sp. | reverse complement strand
ATGGGCGGAATGTTGCCCGGCGGCGGTATGCCAAGAATTTGAGTGCGGGCCTGCAACCTTGCTCTGCGTGGCTTGCAGGCGGATTTAAGTACTTAAGCGGCACCTAAGTAACAGTGTGTTTGTACTTATGTGTTGAACTCGTGCCGCACAATCCTTAGAATGTGCGGCCTTTCGGGCCCCGTGCCCAGTGTGCAATTTTAGTTTTGCAGCACCGACTACAGGAACGATGTTGATATGGTAACTATTCGTCTTGCCCGTGGCGGCTCTAAGAAGCGCCCGTTTTATCACCTGACCGTGACCAACAGCCGCAATGCGCGCGATGGTCGTTTTGTTGAGCGTATTGGTTTCTTCAATCCGGTCGCAGCTGGTGGTGAAGTGCGTCTTTCAGTCGACCAAGAGCGCGCTACTTACTGGCTGAGCCAGGGTGCTCAGCCATCTGATCGCGCCGCACAGTTGTTGAAGGAAGCTGCTAAGGCTGTGGCCTGAGCAGCATGACCGCGATCACCAAACCAGCCGATGATTATTTAGTTATCGGCAAGATTTTCTCGGTTCACGGTGTTCGTGGCGAAGTGAAGGTTTACTCCTTCACTGATCCGATTGACAACCTGCTGGACTATTCACACTGGACGCTTAGGCGTGGCAGTGAAGTTCGACAGGTTGAGCTGGCTAGCGGGCGCTTGCAAAATAAAGTGCTCGTGGCAAAGCTGAAGGGGCTCGATGACCGTGAAGAAGCACGTCTTCTCGCGGGATTTGAAATTTGTGTGCTCCGCAGCTTGCTTCCAGACCTGACCGATGGCGAGTACTACTGGTACCAGCTGGAAGGTTTGAAAGTGATAGATCAGCTCGGGCAATTGCTCGGCACTGTGCATCACTTACTGGAAACCGGCGCCAACGATGTAATGGTGGTTAAAGCCTGCACAGGCAGCTTGGATGATCGCGAACGCCTATTGCCCTATACCGAGCAATGCGTGCTGGCAGTTGATCTGGCCGCCGGTGAGATGCGGGTGGAATGGGATGCAGACTTCTAAGCAACTGGGTTAGTACGAAACATGGCTGGCCTACGCGTTGAAGTTATAACCCTGTTTCCGGAAATGTTTTCCGCCATCAGTGAATACGGCATTACCAGTCGCGCGGTTAAACAGGGGTTATTGCAACTGACCTGCTGGAATCCGCGAGCCTATACCGAAGATCGCCATCACACAGTGGATGATCGGCCTTTCGGTGGTGGTCCGGGCATGGTGATGAAGATCAAGCCCCTGCAGGATGCCTTGGCGGATGCCAAGCAAGCTGTCGGCGGTAAGGTCAAAGTGATTTACCTTTCACCGCAAGGTCGCCAGCTTAATCAGTCGGCGGTACGCGAGTTGGCGCAAGAGGAGGCTTTAATCCTCATCGCTGGCCGCTACGAAGGTGTTGATGAGCGCTTTATTGAAGCGCATGTCGATGAGGAATGGTCGATTGGTGATTATGTCCTTTCCGGCGGTGAGCTGCCGGCGATGGTACTGATCGATGCGGTAACGCGGTTGTTGCCTGGTGCATTAGGCCACGCGAATTCCGCCGAGGAGGACTCGTTTACCGACGGCCTGCTCGACTGTCCGCACTACACCCGCCCGGAGGTGTATGCAGACAAACGTGTTCCACAGGTGCTGCTTGGCGGCAACCATGAACACATCCGGCGTTGGCGTTTGCAGCAGTCCCTTGGTCGGACCTACGAACGACGCGCTGATCTTCTGGAAAGCCGCTCGCTTTCTGGAGAAGAGAAAAAGCTGTTGGCGGAATACCTTCGCCAGCGGGACGATAGTTAACGTATCGATGGTCGGCCTTAGGCCAGCCTTAGGAGCACAGCATGACTAACAAAATCATTCAGCAGATCGAAGCTGAGCAGATGGGCAAAGTTCTTCCGCCATTCGCCCCAGGTGACACCGTCATCGTTCAGGTGAAAGTGAAGGAAGGCGACCGTCAGCGTCTGCAGGCATTCGAAGGCGTAGTTATTGCCAAGCGTAACCGTGGTCTGAACAGTGCTTTCACTGTTCGTAAGATCTCCAACGGTGTTGGCGTTGAGCGTACTTTCCAGACCTACAGCCCGATCGTAGAAAGCCTGAGCGTTAAGCGTCGCGGTGACGTGCGTAAAGCCAAGCTTTACTACCTTCGCGACTTGTCGGGCAAGGCAGCACGTATCAAAGAAAAACTGGCTTAAGTCCAGTTGTTCTGAAAAAGCAGCCTGCGGGCTGCTTTTTTTTGCCTGAATTTTGAGGGCGGCGGTGAGGGTAGTGATGAGCGCGGCAAAGCCCTGCTAGGGCAAACTCAGTGCAGGCTGATCCGTAGCGAAGCCTGCGAGAGGTCGATGTCCTGCATCACTACGCTGCCAAAGCTTTGCCCAGGATTGGCACCGGCGACGCGAATGTTGTCGAAGCGTAACTCGCCAATCGAGCTGGGT
>JAURXE010000013.1 GCA_030654635.1 Pseudomonas sp. | reverse complement strand
GCGGTGTTGGTCTTGCAGCGATGGCCGTTGATGGTGGCATCGCCCAGGTAGTAGGCGTTGTCGGAGTGGAACATGGCGCGGTCGACGATCGAACCGGACAGGTCCGGTGAGTAGCCGCAGTTGCCGGCCAGCTCCAACTGGATGCCGTGCAGACGGCCGTTGTCATCGAAACCGACGTCGTACTGGACGAAGAACGGGTGACGCTTGCCGGTCATCTGCATATCTTCGACGCGCGGCAGGCGCATCTTGGTCGGCCGCCCGGTGAGGTGCGCGATTACCGCGCAGATGCAGGCCGGGCCCGCCGCCTGGGTTTCCTTGCCGCCAAAACCGCCACCCATGCGGCGCATGTCGATGACGATCTTGTGCATGGCCACGCCCAGCACTTCGGCCACCAGCTTCTGCACCTCGGTGGGGTTCTGGGTCGAGCAATAGACGATCATGCCGCCGTCTTCGGTGGGCATCACCGAGGACACCTGGGTTTCCAGGTAGAAGTGCTCCTGGCCGCCGATATGCAGCTTGCCCTGCAGCCGGCGTGGCGCAGTGGCCAGCGCCGCGTCCGAGTCACCACGTTTGTGCTGGTGACTGTCGAGCACGAAGTGCTTCTTGGCCAGGGCCACTTCGACGTCCAGTACCGGTTCAAGGTCTTCGAACTCGATGATCGCCGCCATCGCCGCTTTGCGGGCGGTTTCCAGGTCTTTGGCGGCCACCGCGAGAATCGGCTGGCCGACGAATTCGACCAGGCCATCGGCCAGCAACGGATCACCCGGCATCACCGCGCCGATGTCCAATTGCCCAGGCACGTCTTTGCTGGTGATCACCAGGGTTACGCCAGGGATGGTGTAGCAGGGCGCGGTGTCGATGCTGATGATGCGGGCGTGGGCGCGGTCGCTCATGCGCGCATAGACGTGCAGCTGGTTGGGAAACTCCAGGCGGTCGTCGATATAGGTGGCTTCACCTGACACGTGTTTGTCGGCGCTGTCATGCTTGACGCTGCGGCCGACGCCGCTGGTCAGGCCTTGGGCAAACAGGGCTGCCAGTTCGGCCTGGGTTTTTTCGATGCTGTGATTAGACATGTGCGGTCACCCGGGTTGCGACGTCAGGGGTTTGCAGTTCGAGGAAGAACTTGCGCAGCAGGTTTTGCGCGATCAGCTGGCGATACTCTTTGCTGGCGCGGAAATCCGACAGCGGCATAAAGTCATCCGCCAGGGCTGCACAGGCGCGCTCCACGGTGGCTTGATTCCACGCAGCGCCAATCAGCGCCTGCTCACAGGCACTGGCCCGTTTCGGAATGGCCGCCATGCCGCCGAAGGCGACGCGTGCATCGGTTACCAAGCCTGCCTCGATACGCAGATTGAAGGCGGCGCAGACTGCGGAAATATCGTCATCCAGGCGCTTGGAGACCTTGTAGGCGCGGAATGTTTGCTGGCGAGTGGCGCGCGGCACGATGATTTTTTCGATGAACTCGCTTTCTTGCCGGGCGGTGACGCGGTAGTCGAGAAAGTACTGATCCAGCGGCAGGGTGCGGGTGCTGTCGCCTTTGCGCAGCAGCAGTTGCGCGCCGAGGGCGATCAGCAGCGGCGGGGTATCGCCAATCGGTGAGGCGTTGCCGATATTGCCGCCCAGGGTGCCCTGGTTACGGATTTGCAACGAGGCGAAGCGCTGCAGCAGCTCGCCGAAATCCGGGTATTCGGCGGCCAGTGCATCGGCGCAATCGGTCAAGGAGGTGGCGGCGCCGATTTCCAGGCGGTCGTCGAACTTGTCGATGCGCTTCATGGCCGCGACGTTGCCGACATAGATCATCACCGGCAGGGCGCGGTGAAATTGGGTGACTTCCAGTGCCAAATCGGTGCCCCCGGCCAGCAACCGGGCCTCTGGGTGCGAGCTGTACAGATCGGCCAGGTCGGCGATGGTCAATGGCACCAGGCAGCGCTTGTCGCCGCTGTTGAGTTCGGCGGTTTCTTTAGGGGCGATGCTTTGCACCTGAGCGATGGTCGCGGCCTCGCGGGCATCGAACTGATCCGGCTGGGCTTGGCAGCAGGACTGCTCGGCGGCGTCCAGAATCGGCCGGTAGCCGGTGCAGCGACACAGATTGCCGGCCAAGGCCTCGTGGGTCTTGGCGTGGCGCACGCTGGAGTCGTCCTGACCATCGGCGTTCTTTTT
>JAURXE010000012.1 GCA_030654635.1 Pseudomonas sp. | reverse complement strand
GGTGATAAAGGCCACCGAACCGATCAGTGCCACCACGGCCCGCTGCCACAACAAAACGGGCGGGGTAAACGGCAACCGGGCATTACCCAACAATACGCCGATCAGCATGCCGCCAAGCAAGGGGATGTAGCTGGGCGGCGTACCGGGCCAGGCGAAGAAACTCAGCAACGCGACGGCCACAATCAAAGCCAGATGCCCGGACAAATTGGCCGCCGACCAGCAACGCCAATCCTTGACCTGGACAAACAGAATCAATGTTGCGCCACCGATCAGGCCGCCACCCAGCACATCCTCCAGATCATGGGCGGCCAGGTACAGGCGGCTGAACATAATCGCCAGCACGATAAAACCGCACAGCAACCAGGCCCATGTGCGCCGCAACTCATAGGCCAGCCATAACCAGAGCACCATCGCGACCTGCGCATGGCCCGAGGGCAAGCCGTAGCTGGCGCCGACCAGGTCATCCAGGCGAATTTCCAGCGGCGGCCGCGGGTCTTGCCAGAGGTCTTTCAGATAGGCATTCAGCAAGGCGCTAACCGTCACCAACACAAACAGACGCAGGAACAACGGCCGATTCCAGGCCCAGTAGCCCAGCGGCAGAAAGAACAGGATGAACTTCTCGTAACCGAGCAAGCTGAAGCCGTGCATCAGCAGGGTCAGCCAGTCGCTGCGCAGCGGCAGCACCCAGTCGAGGTTGTGCAACAGGTGCTGTAGATAGTCGTGCATGCAAAGCCTTAGGCGGGCGAACCGCTCTTGTTGGAAAATCAGCAGCCTTATTAATTCATTCGAGCCGACTGTTGCAAGCACAGGCGCTCAATTCACTCCGGCGAATAAAACTCCAGCCCTGACACCTGGCGCCAATCCATTGTTTGGGCTGGCTGGCATGCTTCGGGTAAACTGCCGCATCTTTTGCCCCGCTACCCCACGAACGCGATACTCCAGATGCCGACGACTTTTCACCAGATCCCCCGTGAGCGCCCCATAACGCCGCTGCTTGACCGCGCGAGCACGCCGGACGGCCTGCGCCGCCTGGCCGAGGCGGAGCTGGAGGGTCTGGCAGATGAGCTGCGCCAGTACCTGCTGTACACGGTTGGCCAGACTGGCGGGCACTTTGGTGCGGGCCTGGGCGTGATCGAGCTGACCATCGCCCTGCACTATGTGTTCGACACACCCGATGATCGCCTAGTGTGGGACGTGGGCCATCAGGCCTATCCGCACAAGATCCTCACCGGCCGGCGCGAGCAGATGGGCACCTTGCGTCAGAAAGGCGGTATCGCCGCCTTTCCACGGCGCAGTGAGAGCGAGTACGACACCTTTGGCGTAGGCCACTCCAGCACCAGCATCAGCGCGGCCTTAGGCATGGCGATTGCCGCGCGCATCCAGGGCAGCAAGCGCAAGGCCGTGGCGGTAATCGGCGACGGCGCGATGACCGCAGGCATGGCCTTCGAGGCGCTCAATCACGCC
>JAURXE010000791.1 GCA_030654635.1 Pseudomonas sp. | reverse complement strand
GTGTTGGGGCCCATCAGGAAGAACAGATTGGGGAAGCCCGCGGTCATGGTGCCTTTATAGGCTTGCGGGCCTTCGGGCCAGCTGTCGAGCAGGTCGATGCCGTCACGGCCAAACAGCACGTTGCGCGGCAGCGGGTCACTGGCGGTAAAACCGGTGCCGAAAATGATCGCGTCGACCACTCGCTCCTGGCCATCGTTGGTCACAATACTGTTGGCGCGAATCTCGCGAATGCCATCGCTGATGACATTGACGTTGGCTTGGGCCAGCGCCGGGTAGTAGTCGTTGGAGATCAGCACCCGTTTGCAGCCCATGGTGTAGTGGGGCGTCACAGTGGCGCGCAGGGCCGGGTCTTTGATGGATTTCTTGATATGGGCTTTGCTGACCAACTCGGCCAGCTTCATGATCCGTGGCAGCAGGGCGAAACCTATTACGCGGCTCTCCAAGACCGCGTAAATCAGTCCGCGCCAGAGCTTTTGCACTAACGGGAAGCGCTGGAAGCGCGCTTGTTCCCGGGCGCTGATCTGCCGGTCGGGTTTGGGCATGATCCACGGCGCGGTGCGCTGGTACAGGTCGAGCTGGCTGACCTGCTTTTGAATCTGCGGCACAAATTGAATCGCCGAAGCGCCGGTGCCGATCACCGCTACGCGTTTACCTTTGAGGTCGTAGTCGTGGTTCCACTGTTGGGAGTGGAACATCGGCCCTTTGAAGCTCTCGATGCCGGGCATTTTCGGAATCGCGGCGGTGGACAGGGCACCCATCCCGGAGACCACAAATTGGGCGCTGTAGTGCTGGCCGTTGGCATCTTCAATCAGCCATAACTCGCGGGCTTCGTCCCAGCGCAGCTGGTTGATTTCGGTCTCCAGCAAGGTTTTCTCGTGCAGCCGGTATTTGTTCCAGCAGGCCTGCAGATAGCCCTTGATCTCTGGCTGCGGGGCGAACATCCGCGTCCAGTTGGGGTTGGGTTCGAACGAGAAGGAGTACAGGTGCGACCGCACATCGCAGGCGCAGCCTGGATAGTTGTTCACCCGCCAAGTACCGCCGACCCCAGCCTCTTTTTCAAACAGTAGAAAATCGTTTTCGCCTTGTTGCTTCAGGCGAATGGCCATGCCCAGACCGGAGAAGCCGGTGCCGATGATGGCGATTTTGCAATGCCGGGTGGCGGGCGTGGGTACAGGTGCATTCATGTCCAGACTCCGGTTTTATAATTATGAGGTATACAGGTGTCTACCTGTTTGGCGAATGTAGACGAGTGTATACTTGCTGGCAAGCCTGACGCTCACAAGCCAACTTTAGGTAGGGATATGGATGTACAGCTAGATGACAAGCCGCTGCCGCGAGACAAGCTGCTTGATGCACCGGGCAAGCGCCTGTTGATGGCGGCGGCGCTGCGCCTGAGTTCCACCAGCCGCAGCCTGAATAGCATTGGCTTGCGTGAGCTGGCCCGTGAGGCTGGGTTGAACCCGAATACCTTCTATCGGCACTTTCGCGATGTCGACGACCTGGGCCTGGCGCTGATCGAAGATATCTCAAGCCAGTTACGCCAGCCGTTGCGCGAGCTGCGCCGTGAGGCCGCCGAGCGGGCGGTGCGCGGGGGCAAGTTCAACCTGCCGATGCTGTTTGGCATCGACCTGCAACGTGGCCGGCGGGTGACCCATGAAACGGTGCAGTTGTTT
>JAURXE010000789.1 GCA_030654635.1 Pseudomonas sp. | reverse complement strand
TCAGCCGAATAATCGGCGCGTCGTCCTCCTGCTCCAGCAGGTCTTCGGTTTCCTGAATCTGCTCGGCCAGGCTGGCCAGGTCCATGTCCGAACCGAGGTCCTCGACCATCTGCATGGCGGCAGAGGAATCGTGCTGGTAGGCATCGCTCAGCGCCTGCTCGAAGGCCGGCACCGTCAGCCAGCTCAGCGGCAGCACGGCGCCGACATAACGCTGGGCTTCCTGCACCGCATTCAAGTTGGCGCCCACCCGCGCCTGCAGACACTGGCCGTCCAGCAGCACGCCATGACGCTTGGCAAAGGTAAACGGCAGACGCCGCAGCAGCACGGTAGGGGTTTGCATATTGTTCTGTGCCCAAAAAACCAGTGACGGGTGGCCGCGCTTCTGTGAGCGCAGAGCGCTATAAAGCGCAGAATTAGCTGCGGGTCAATAATTTGCTGCAAGCACTTTGCATCGGCAGCCCACGCTCAGTTGGCGACCGATCAACGTCGCGCAGTCTGCCCGAGCCTGAGTAAGAGCCGATATTTTGACGCCAGTGAAATGTGCGCACTGTCGCAAATACCGATATATATCTGACCGAATCATCAATTAACCACTACCCTGCGCGGCGCTAAAGAGCCCTACTGCGCGCTAAATCAGGCAAAACGACTCGTTTATTTCGCCGTTGAATGCAACCTCAACTAACCAGCGGCGATCCATTAACAATGAGCATTTCTCCAGCCTTACGCCGGCAGGCAAGTATTGCCCTGCAGCTCAGCGTTATAGCGCTAATTATCGGCAGCCTCGGATGGCAACTGCTGCAGTTAACCCAGCTGACCCACGCCAGTACAACGCCCGAGCAACTTACCCGCAGCAGTCAGCTAAACCAGCCAGCAGCAACCTCGGCGGCCTTAGCGCAACTGTTTGGTCAGCCAAGCCGCGCCGCAGCGCCGGCCCCCGCAATGACCGCAGTGCGCCTGCTGGCCTGTTTCGTCGGATCGCAGAGCGGCCAGTCAAGCGCCCTGCTGAGTATCGACGGACAACCCGCCCGCCGCGTGCGGATTGGCGAACAGCTGGCTCCCGGCGTGCAGGTCACGTGGATTCAGCCGCAGTCCATCGAAGTCACGCGCAATGGCCAGCCCTACACCCTGCGGCTTAGTCGTAACGAACACGTCAGCCAGAGTGTCGCCGCCGTTTTCAACGGCGCAACGCAGCCGCTCCCCTATTGATCCGCCCCGACTACTGAGTAGCCGTATGCTTGCTTACCCCACGAAAAACCTTGGCCTACCCCTGGCATTATTTCTCACGCTGCTGCTTGGCTGTGGCTCGCCGGTACTTGCCGGCCAAAGCGACAGCCAGGCTGAAGAAGAGCGCTGGACCATCAATATGCGCGATGCGGATATTCGTGACTTCGTTGAGCAGGTTGCCGGCATCAGTGGCCAGACGCTGATTCTCGACCCGCGGATCAAGGGCCAGGTCAGCGTCATCTCGCAAACGCCGTTGAATTTGACTGAGGTCTACCAGTTGTTCCTCTCGGTAATGAGCACCCATGGTTACTCGGTGCTCACCGAAGGCGACCATGCGCGCATCGTGCCGAATGCCGAGGCCAAAACCGAGAACAGCGCCAACTCCAATCTTAGTGGCCCGGATGCACTGGAGACCCGCCTGCTGCAGGTCCAGCAAACCCCGGTGGCGGAGTTAATTCCGCTGATCCGCCCACTGCTGCCGCAATATGCGCATCTGGCCGCAGTGGCCTCATCGAATGCGTTAATCATCAGTGATCGACGGGGCAACATCGAACGCATCCAAGGCATTATCAATCAGCTCGACCGCGCCAGCGATAACGACTACAGCGTCTATGACATGCGCAACGGCTGGGTGCAGGATGCCGCCGCGGCCCTCAATGCCAGCCTCAAACAAGGCCAAGCGTCGGGCACTAGCAACACCCAGGTGATTGCCGACGGACGGACCAATCGACTGATTTTTCTCGGCCCGCCACAGGCCCGCGAACGCCTGCTAAAGCTCGCGCAATCACTCGATACGCCGACCAACCGCTCCGCCAATACCCGGGTCATCCGCTTGCGCAATGGTGATGCGAAAAGCATGGCCATTACCCTCGGCGAGATCAGCGAAAATCTGAAAACCGCGACCGGCAGTGAAACCGGCGGCAAGCCGCTGCAACTGATGATCCGCGCCGACGAGAGCATTAATGCCCTGGTCTTACTGGCCGAGCCCGACACCGTGACGCTGCTCGAAGATATCGTCCGCCAGTTGGATGTGCCGCGCGCCCAGGTACTGGTGGAGGCCGCCATCGTCGAGATGTCCGGCGACATCAGTGACGCCCTCGGCGTGCAGTGGGCCATCACTGGCGACGGCGGCAACGCGCTGGGCGGGGTTAACTTTAACAATACCGGGTTGTCGGTCGGCACCTTGCTGGGCGCGATTAAAACCGGCGAGTCACCGACCAGCCTGCCGGATGGCGCCATCGTCGGTGTCGGCAATGACAACTTCGGTGCGCTGATTACCGCCCTCTCGGCCAACAGCAACAGCAACCTACTGTCCACACCCAGCCTGCTGACCCTGGACAACCAAAAGGCGGAAATTTTGGTCGGCCAGAACGTGCCCTTCCAGACCGGCTCCTACACCACCGACGCGGCTGGCGCGAGCAACCCGTTCACCACCATTGAACGCCAAGATGTCGGCGTCAGCCTCAAGGTCACCCCGCACATTAACGAAGGTGCAACCCTGCGCCTGGAGATTGAGCAAGAGATCTCCTCAATCGCCCCGACCGTCAGCCGCGACTCACAAGCCGTCGATCTGGTGACCAATAAACGCAAGATCAAGAGCACCATTTTGGCTGAAAACGGCCAGGTTATTGTGCTCGGTGGGCTGATCCAGGATGACGTCACCCAGAGTGACAGCAAGGTGCCACTGCTCGGTGACATCCCGCTGATTGGCGGCCTGTTCCGCTCCAGTAAAGAAGTCAAAATTAAGCGCAACCTGATGGTCTTTATTCGCCCGAGCGTAGTCCGCGACGCGGCCGGCTTGCATAACCTCAGCCAGCAAAAATATCAGGACATCCGGGTACTCAGCGGCGCCAACGAGGACAGCAGTCCACTGCCGAGCAATCCGCAACGCTTGTTTGATCGCGGTGCCGCGAGCGGCCCTGAGCTGGATTTACGCCCGGCGCCTAACCAGGCCCAACCCTACGCCGCACCAAGCCACACCCTGCTGGAAAAATCTAAACCTGTGGACCCCACCACCCTCGGCAATGGGCGTGGAGGTGAAGAGCAGCTGCCCAAGCGGCCATTAAAACCAAGCGCACCAGCAATACCGGCGCCGACGCCAGTAGCCAGCCCAGCCAACCCGGCCCAGCGCTACAGCATTGAGCTGCTCAACGGCAGCAATGAGGCCTATATGCAGGCGTTGCTTAAGCAGCACCCCAGCCAGCCGCTGCGCGTGGCCCGTGAACAGCGCGATGGCCAGCCGTGGTTTCGGGTTCTGCATGGCAACTACCCAGACCAATCACTGGCCGAGCGGGTATTGCGCAGCATGCCGGAGGAGCTTCCCCATCAGCGCGCGAAAATCGTGCCGTTATAAACCCAGCTCCACACGCAGAGCACGGGCCAAAACGCCCAATTATTTATTCAGCCTTACTAAGCGGTAATCACCCATGTCTCGTCTGATTGTGCTGGTCCTCTCCTCCTTGTTATTGACCGGCTGCCTCACCAAGGGCGGTGGTGGCGGCAGTAAAACGCCCAGCACCACGCCGCCGGCTGCGGTGGTGACTCCACCGGTTACCCTGCCAGCTGTCCCGCCGGCTACGCCCGAGCCCGTGTTACCGCCAGACGATCTGGACGACAACCAGACTGGCGGCACGCCCAGCGATCCCGACGGCGACCACGGCACGGCCCCGGACCTTGAGGTAAAGCCGCCGGTGACCCCGCCCGCGCCGACCTTTGCCGAACCCACGGGTGCCACCGATGACGAAGTGAATGCGATTGCCTTCTACGACATCGACGGCACTGGCCAGCCGCGCGCGGTGCGCCACGACCTGAGCGGCAGTCTGCCGGCCATGGTGCAATTCGTGCAAAGTCACTCGGTCGATCCAGCCGGCAACGCGGCGAAGAACATGCCGACCCTGGCCAGCGAGCGCGAGGCGCTATTGTTGATCACCCCCGAGCCGAGCCTGGGCAAGCTGCAACAGCTGACCCTGAATGCCACGCTGGATGGCCAGCCGCTGCCGGCCCTGACGTTGCGCTCACCCAACGAGCTGTTCCGCTCGGACTACTCCAACACCGACGGCCGCCCGGACCTGACCTATTCACGGCGTGCCTGGTCGGTAGTGCTGCCGTGGGACTGGGTCAAACCCGGCCTGAGCCTGAGCCTCACTGACGAGCAGGGCCGCAACGGTCAACTGGCGGCAGAGGGCATCGAGTTTGCTGCCCCCGCCGAGCTGGTGCTGCACACCATTCGCGCCGGCTTCCTAGTGCCCGCGCCGCAAAGCGGCAGCCACTGGTTCAGCCTGCAACCGACCAGGGCCGTCACCGACTATTTCCAGACCATTCCGGTGGCAGGCATCACCTCCGCCCAATATGAAGACGTGCAGTTCAACCGGGTGATGGTCGCCAGCGGGGCGATTTACAGCCTCGATGGCGCCACTCGCACCCCGCCCGAGCCGACCGTCAGTCCCAGCGAGGGCGGCGTGTACGCCGGCGACATGCGCGAGAACACCGGCAAGTCGACCATCAGCGTCGGCATCAACCTGGCCAACTACGGCGTCACCAGTTCGAGCATGGCCTCGCAGAACCAGCCGCAGCTGTTCCAGAGCGTGGTCGCCCACCATACCGCCGGGCTCTACAGCAATGGCCTACAAACCCACGGCCTGAGCGGCGGCAACGGCATGCTCACGCTCTGGAGCAGTCAGGGCAATGAGTTCAGCCATGAGATTGGTCACCACTTTGGCCTCGGTCACTACCCGGGCAGCAACTTGCCGCCAAAAAGCCACTTCTGGTCCAACCACCACGCCGACAGCGGCTGGGGCTTTATCGGCTACCGCAAGCGGATGCGTGCCAATGTGCACTGGACAGCCGGCGTCACCGCCAATCAGCAAGGCGAGTGGAGCCACCAGTTCCTCGACCTGTACAGCTATGCCCCGGATGCCATGGCCGGCGGCGCCTTCGCCAGCAAGCTGTCGCGCTACACCCATTACACCGGCTTCAGTGCCAAGACCGGCATCCAACCGCGTCTGGATCGCGCCATCCCCAGCAGCACCTCAAGCACCGGCTACCTGAAATGGAATGCCGTGAGCCGCAAAATGGATGAGCTAACGCCGCCGGTTAAAAACGATAACAACCTGTTTTATAACGGCGCGAAAACCTTCGCCAAGCCGCAGCGCATGGGCGTGCCGGTGTTCACCATCCTCGGCGGCTATGTGCCGGAAACCGGCAGTGCGGTGCTCTATCCAGCCCTGCGCAGTAACTGGGGCAACGTCTTCAATCTGCCGGCGCCGGTGGCCAACGCCACGGCGCGGCAGTGCTGGTTAAGCGTCGACTTTGCCAACGGTAGCAACCAGCGCATCGCCGTGGCTGGCCAGCGACTAGGCAGCGTCGCCAACAAGCTGCATATCCAGTTGGCCGAAGCCCAACAGCCGACCCTGGCCAAGCTGTTCTGCCAGGCTCCGACAGACCCAACACCCATCGAGCTGGCCAGCCTGACGCTGCCACAGAACCTGGCACCGATGCCGGCACCCGTGGTGGTCGGCAAAGAAGCCGGCTACAGCGCCCTGCGCAGCGTCGAAATGCCCGAGCTGGACACCGCCCTGCGGGCCCTGGCGAGCAAGCCCGTGCCGGCGCTCAGCGGCACTGCGCAACTGCTGTATGACAGTTACAGCGACAACCCCGACGGCCTCTCGGCCGAGGCACGCGCCGTCTTCGATCGCTACCAGGACCAGCAACAACGGGGCCTGCGCTTGAACCGCTGGATCAACGTCTACCGCGCGCAACTGGAACAGGGCGACCCCGCCGCCGATGTCGCCCTGCTGGATCTGCTCAAAGATCTGCAGCTATACAGCGATCCGTTGCTGCCGGCCGCCACGCAGATCAAGATCGACAACGGCAACGGCTGCCTGAGTGCCGACATCGCCAACAAGGCGTTGTCGGCGGCCAACAAGTGCAGCAACGCGGCCAGCGAAACCTGGATCGTCGACGCCCGTGGCGCAGTGCACAGCGGCGTTGACCCAACCCTGTGCCTGACGACAGACAATACCAACGTCATTCGCCTGAGCCCCTGCGACCTGAGCAACGGCCAACAAAGCTGGGACCTCAGCCAGGCGCTGACCCTCAAGCAGGGCAATAAGTGCTTGGACCTGGCGGCTTCCGGCGTAGCGCAGAAGTACGCGTGCAACAACACCGCCAAGCAGAAATGGAGCGGCCTGACCAGCGTCAGCAACCTGCTGCTGCCGCTGGTCAGCCGGCGTAACTTGGCGCAGATCGTGCGCTTGGCGCAGGCACAGGCCAATGCCAGCCCGGCACCATAAACGCCAGCAAACGTGGCGGGCCGGCTTACTGCTCGGCCTGTTGCTGAGCCAGCCGGCGGCGGCCGTCGAGCTGCATCTGGACGCCGCCGCCCTACAGATACCGGCCTTTATTCTGCCCGCTGACCAGCCCTTAACGGGCCTGGAACAGTGGCAGTTGGCCGGCGTCTTTCAGAGCAACCAGGCGCAGCGCTCGATGGCCCTGATCAGCATTAATGGCAGCGCGCCGTTGGCGGTGCATATCGGTGAAATGCTGGCGCAGGGCATTCAACTGCAGGCGGTGTATGCCGACCATGTGCTGTTGCGCCGTGGCGACAGCTCCACTCGGCTGTTCTTACAACAA
>JAURXE010000787.1 GCA_030654635.1 Pseudomonas sp. | reverse complement strand
CTGCGTCAACTCGGGCAAGTATGACAACCTCGAGTTCAGCGCCGCCTTCGACGCCATCGTCGCCGACCTCGAAGCCTGCGCCCGCGGCGCACGCAAAACCCAGTTCCGCCTGCGCGACTGGGGCATCAGCCGTCAGCGCTACAGGGGCTGCCCGATCCCGATCATCCACTGCGACGCCTGTGGCGACGTGCCTGTGCCGGAAGACCAACTGCCGGTCGTGCTGCCGGAAGACGTGGTGCCGGATGGCGCCGGCAGCCCATTGGCGCGCATGCCCGAGTTCTACCAGTGCAAGTGCCCCAAGTGCGGTGCCGACGCCAAGCGTGAAACCGACACCATGGACACCTTTGTCGAGTCGTCCTGGTACTACGCCCGTTACGCCTCGCCGCACTACACCGAAGGCCTGGTCGACCCGGTCGCAGCCAACCATTGGCTGCCGGTCGATCAGTACATCGGCGGTATCGAACACGCGATCCTGCACCTGCTGTACGCGCGCTTCTTCCACAAGCTGATGCGCGACGAAGGCCTGGTGTCATCCAATGAGCCGTTCAAGAATCTGCTGACCCAGGGCATGGTGATTGCCGACACCTACTACCGCACCCTGGAAAACGGAGGCAAAGACTGGTTCAACCCAGCCGACGTCGACGTCGAGCTGGACGCCAAAGCCAAGGTGATCGGCGCCAAGCTCAAAGCCGACGGCCTGCCGGTGGAAATCGGCGGCACTGAGAAGATGTCCAAGTCGAAGAACAACGGCGTCGACCCGCAAGCCATGATCGATGCCTACGGCGCCGATACCTGCCGGCTGTTTATGATGTTCGCCTCGCCGCCCGACATGAGCTGCGAATGGTCAGACTCAGGCGTTGAAGGCGCGAACCGCTTTCTGCGCCGCGTTTGGCGCCTGGCCCACAGCCACGTCAGCGCCGGTCTACCGAGCGCCCTGGGCAAGCACGAGCTGAACGACGGCCAGAAGGCCGTGCGTCGCGCCATCCACCTAGCCATCAAGCAGGCCAGCAACGATATCGGCCTGCACCACAAATTCAACACCGCCATCGCCCAGGTGATGACCCTGATGAACGTGCTGGAAAAAGCCGCGACTGCCACCGAACTCGACCGTGCCCTGCTGCACGAAGGCCTGCAAGCCGTGGTGCTGTTGCTGGCACCTATCACCCCGCATATCAGCCACGCAATCTGGCAGCGCCTAGGCCACAACGACGCGATTATCGACGCCCATTGGCCACAGGTGGATGAGTCGGCACTGGTGCAAGACAGCCTGATCCTGGTGATTCAGGTCAACGGCAAACTGCGTGGCCAGATCGAAATGCCTGCCAGCGCCAGTCGCGAAGAAGTCGAGGCGGCGGCGCGCAGCAACGAAAGCGTGCTGCGCTTCACCGAAGGCCTGAGCATTCGCAAGGTCATCGTGGTGCCGGGCAAACTGGTTAATATTGTCGCCAGCTGAGTAGCGCCGCCGCCAGCCCGATGCTGGCGGCAGGCGATTCAATGGAATTGTTTGCAAAGGAATACTAAAGATGATGAAACGCAACCTGATGGTCCTGGGCCTCGCGACACTGCTCAGCGCGTGTGGCTTCCAGCTGCGCGGCACCGGCGATACTCACTTTGCCCTCACCGAGCTCGATGTTAGCGCCCGCAATGAGTACGGCGAAACCGTCAAGCAAGTGCGTAAAGTGCTGGAGAACAACAAGGTCAAGGTATACGGCAGCGCGCCTTATCACCTGATCCTGACCCGTGAAGACAGCCGCCAGCGTACCGCCAGCTACACCAGCAACTCACGCAGCGCCGAAATTGAACTGACCAATACCCTGGACTACGAGATTCGTGGCGCCAACAACCTGCTGCTGCTGCAAAATCAGCTCGAAGTGCAAAGCGTCTACAACCAGGACCAGAACAACATCACTGGTTCCGGTCAGGAAGCCGTGCAACTAGCCCAGGAAATGCGCCGCAATCTGGTGCAAAAGCTCGCGCAGAACCTGCAGATGATCACCCCGCAACAGCTTGAGCAACTGCAACAGACCGCCCAAGCCAAGGCCAAAGCCGACGCCGATGCACTGGCCGCCGCGCGCAAAGCCGAACGCGATTTGCCGCAACAGTCGCCGATCCAGATCCCCACCGAGTAAGCCGTTTAGGCCGCCCCGGCGGCCTACTCTGCACAGCAGCCCATGAAGCTCAATCCAGCCCAACTCAGCAAGCATCTGCAAGGTAACCTGGCACCTGTCTATGTGCTCAGCGGCGATGAGCATTTGCTGTGCCAGGAAGCCGCCGACAGTATTCGTGGCGCGGCCCGCAGTCAGGGTTTTAGCGAGCGCGAAGTGTTCGATGTGGACAAAAGCTTCGACTGGGGACTGCTCTACCAAGCCGCCGCCAGCCTCTCGCTGTTTGCCGACAAGCGCCTGATTGAGCTGCGCATCAGCAGCGGCAAACCCGGTGACAAGGGTGCCAGCGCCCTACTGGATTACCTGGCGCGACCGCCAGAAGACACTGTGCTGTTGCTCAGCTTGCCCAAGCTCGATGGCAGCACGCAAAAGACCAAGTGGGCCAAGGCACTGATTGACAGTACCCATAGCCAATTTGTGCAGATCTGGCCGGTCGAAGCCGGGCAATTGCCGCAATGGATTCGCCAGCGTCTGGCCCAAGCCGGTTTGGCCGCCAGCCCCGAAGCCATCGAATTGATTGCCGCGCGGGTTGAAGGCAACTTGCTGGCCGCCGCGCAAGAAATCG
>JAURXE010000774.1 GCA_030654635.1 Pseudomonas sp. | reverse complement strand
TGGCTAAGCGGCTCGGCAAATGGCAAGGCCATCGCCGAGCACAACCTTAAGAGTGATGCAGGGCAAACTTGGCGGGCAGCGTGATTAACAAGGCAAAGGGGCGAAAGCCATTGGCCGCCGCCGCCCCCGGAAACACCACTTGCACGTTGCCGTGGTATTTCTGCAAAAACTTGCGAATCGCATCCATGCCCACACCGCGGCCAGACACATTGGTCACCTCGGTCGCCGTCGACAATCCCGATAAAAAGATCAGCTCGGCAATTTGCTCGTCGCTAACGCTCTGCTCAGCAGTCAATTGCCCATTGGCTATGGCTTTGCTCTGAATATTGCCCAGGGCTAGGCCCTTGCCGTCATCGCTAAAGGTAAACAACACCTGATCGGCATCCAGGCTGACAGTCAAATTGATCTGCCCATGGGCAGCCTTGCCCTGCGCGAGACGCTGGGCGGTGCTTTCCAGGCCATGGTCGAGGCTGTTGCGAAACACATGCATAAAAACATTGCGCAGCATTGGCACTATGTCTCGGGATAAGCGCACAAAGTTGTCGGTAATTAGAATTTCCGGCAGCTCTTTATCCAGCTGTTTAGCGATCGAGGGCACAGCGGCGATGATGCCCTTGAGCGTTTCGCCAACCGACTCATAGCGGAAGGTATTGATTGAGTTGCGAATCAATTGAATCGAGTGTTTAAGCTCATTGACCTGGGACATTTCATTGATGCCGTCGATGGCATTGCTGATGCTCTCCAGGACGGCCGGATCAATACTGGCTTCATCGGTGAAGCCGGCCAGTTTCTCTTTGAAGATAGTTTCATAGCGCGCCACACAGAGCCGCGCGGCCTGCAGTTGTTCGAGCAACTCGGTTTGATCCCAAGGGAAATCCTCTTCACTGCGCAACCGGCTGTAGGTTGTTTCGGCCTCGTGCACGCTATCGGTGATGTAATTCAAACCATAGGTGCGGGCATTGCCTTTAATGGTGTGCATGTTACGAAACAGGGTGGCAATCACCTCCGGATCTTTCTCTTCGTGCTCACCAATCAGCGCTTGGTTTTCATCCATAAACTCATAAGAGCTTTTGATAAATTCGAGCAGCTTGTCTTTCGATACCGAGAGAATTTGGCCAATGATTTCCAGCTGTTCTTTTTGCTTTTCCGTTTCAAGTTGCAGGGCTTTCAGTTCGGTAACATCGCGCACGGTGACCATTAATTTGTCGATCAGCTCATCGCTATCCAGTACCGGATTCCAGTCCAGTTCGAGAATTTTGGTGCGCCCGCCATCGAATAGTTTGGTGTATTCGGTTACCAGCAAATGCGAGTTGAACTGAAAGTTCATCGCGTCTTCGCCAATCATCGCGTCGAGGGTGGCCTCAACCTGATTAAGGACATCACCGGCGACACTGCTGCGATCAAACAAGAAGGGCGACACACGCTGATTGGCCACCTCGCTGGTTTCAAAAATCTCCGTCAGAAAGGCCGAGTATTCAGCATGAATCACCGAACCATTGACGATGGTAAAAATCCCCTGGCGCATGTTCTGCAGCATATTGCTGACGTCATTGGTTTTTTGTCTGAGCTCGCTGGTGCGCAGCAGGATGCGCTCTTCCAGGGTGCGATTTTGCTCGGCTATCACCTCGAGCATCTGGATGTTTTTGGTGGTAATGACCGCCATCCGCGCGATGGTCAGGGCAAAGCCTTCATCCTCGGCGGCGAAGCTCACCTTGCCGACTTCGCCGACAAAGTTCATCACCCCAAAAACTGTTTTGTCGTCCATCATCGGCACGCACAACAGGGCCTTGGACTGCTCGTTGGCACTCATGCCGACGTAATCTGGCGCCTTGCTGACGTCCGGCAAAAATAGCGTCTTGCCGGTGCTGGCCACATGCCCGGCCACCCCTTCAGACAATTTGAAACTTTTCGGGAAACTGGCTCCGCCGCCCAACTCGGGGTAGTAGGCGTGCAGGGTTAGATTTTGCTC
>JAURXE010000773.1 GCA_030654635.1 Pseudomonas sp. | reverse complement strand
GTCACGAATCTTAAATAATTGCGCCAGCGTTGCCTCAACAAAACCAGTTGCCATGCCCAGCAGGGCAATAACCCACATCCAGAAGATCGCCCCCGCGCCGCCTAGCGTAATAGCCACCGCCACGCCGGCTACGTTACCGGTGCCGACCCGCGCAGCGAGCGAAGTACAGAGTGCTTGAAACGAAGAAATTCCGGAGTCATCCGACTGCCGACTGCCCTTGAGGACCATAAAGGTATGGCCAAAATGACGAAACTGAATCAGGCCTAAACGCAGGGTAAAATACACGCCGCTGGCAACCAGCAGCCAAATCAGCACTTTGCCCCAGATCAACCCGTTGAGTGTATCGACGATTAAATTAGCGACTTCTTGCATCGCAAACTCCTCTTACCGCTTATGGCGGCTTGTTGTGATTAGACTCAGGATTACTGAATCGAGAAAGATGTTGCCAGGATGTGGACGACTAACAGCGAAGTACTGTCACGAGTCTAGACCGCAAAGCCGGGCACTTTGGACTATTGCGCGCGTGCGCGACTTGCCCACAGTCGACCAATGCGTGCGCACTGGCGACATAGCGCGCAGCACACTGCGGCCATCGCGCATGGAGACGTACAAGTTGAATGCTGTGGTCGCGGCGGGTTGTGCTTAAAGCTGCTCGAGCAACTTGCGCACCGGTGCGAACGAGCGCCGGTGAATCGGCGTCGGCCCGAGGCGCTGCAAAGCCTCGAGATGGAACGGGGTCGGGTAACCTTTGTGGCCGGCGATGCCGTAGCCGGGGTACTCACGATCGATCGCCTGCATCTCGCGATCGCGGCTGACCTTGGCCAAAATCGAGGCGGCGGCAATCGCCGGCACCTTGCTATCGCCCTTAACCACGGCGGCGGTGGGTACATCCAGCACCGGACAACGATTACCGTCGATCAATGCCAGCCTGGGTGTAACGCTAAGCCCGGCGACTGCACGCTGCATGGCCAACATGGTGGCATGCAGAATATTCAGCTGATCGATTTCCTCGACCTCGGCGCGGGCAATGCACCAAGACAAGGCCTTTTCACAGATTTCATCGAACAACAGTTCACGGCGGGCAGCGGTGAGTTTTTTCGAGTCATTCAAGCCCAAAATTGGCCGCGCCGGATCGAGTATCACCGCAGCCGTTACCACGGCGCCGCAGAGTGGGCCACGGCCGACTTCGTCGACTCCGGCCACCAAGGCTTCAACCAAGGTGAAATCCAGCCCTAGCTGCATGGTTGCCCCGCAATCAACGCCAGCACGGCATCGGCGGCCTGGGCCGAAGCATCTAAGCGCAGGCTAGTATGGATTGCGGCAAACTCGCGGGTCTGACTGCCACCATTATCCAGCAACGGCAACAACTGCTCAGCCAAGGCCGCCGGGGTTGCTGCGTCTTGGATCAACTCCGGCACCAACAAACGGCCCGCAAGTAAATTCGGCAACGACAGATACGCGCTCTTCACCAACTGCTTAAGAATCCAGTAGGTCAAGGGCGCAACCTTATAGGCCACCACCATGGGCCGCTGACAGAGCAAGGCCTCAAGTGTGGCGGTACCGGAGGCGATCAGCACCGCATCACAGGCCGCCAACGCCTCGTGGGACTGACCATCGAGCAGGGTTAACGGCAAGTTACGCCCAACCAACAAGGCCTCAAGCTGAATACGCCGTTCGGGGCTGGCACAGGGCAGCACAAAGCGCAGCTGCGGACGGGCTTTCAGCAACAACTCGGCAGCATCGAGAAACAGGCCGCCGAGCTTGCCCACTTCGCCGCCACGACTGCCAGGCAATAACGCCACCACTGGACCCTGCACAGGCAAACCTAGCGCCGAACGGGCAGCGCCACGATCAAGCTGCAGAGGAATGGTATTGGCCAGCGGATGTCCAACAAAGCGTACCGGCACTTGCTGAGCCTGATAAAACTGCGCCTCGAAGGGAAACAGCGTCAGCATCAGGTCGCAGCCTTCGCGGATTTTCAGCACCCGCTTCTGCCGCCACGCCCACACCGAGGGGCTGACGTAATGCACGGTCTTGATTCCGGCACGGCGCAGTTTGAGTTCGATATTGAGGGTGAAGTCCGGCGCATCGATGCCAATAAAGACATCCGGCCGCTGCTCAATCAAGGTAGTAACTAGACGTTTGCGCCGCGCCAACAGCTCTGGCAACCGGCCCAGCACCTCGACCAAGCCCATCACCGACAGACGCTCCATCGGGAAGTAGGAGTTGAGGCCTTGAGCCTGCATGCGCGGGCCGCCGACACCGATAAACTCGATCGCCGGATGCTGCGCGCGCAGGGCCTGCATCAAGCCGGCGCCGAGAATATCGCCAGAGGCCTCACCAGCAACCAAGGCCACCCGCAACACAGCGGCGCTGTTCAGCGGGTAATACCACGAGTGGAGGCTTGCACCGAATCGCGAAACAGCGCGACTTCCGGGTATTGCGCGGCGGCCTCGCTCATTTCACTCAAGGCTTGCTCAATGGTCAGGCCTTGGCGGTAAACAATCTTGTAGCAGCGTCGCAGCGCCTGAATGGCCTCAGCGCTGAAACCCCGCCGACGCATGCCTTCAAAATTCATGCTGCGCGCTTCGGCCGGGTTACCAACCACTGTGACGAACGCCGGTACATCTTTGCCAATTGCCGTGCCCATGCCGGAGAAGCTGTGGGCGCCAATCCGGCAAAATTGATGCACCAAGGTAAAACCGGAAAGAATCGCCCAATCATCGACCAGCACATGGCCGGCCAGCGCGGTGTTATTGACCAGAATGCAATGGTTGGCAATCACACTGTCATGACCAATGTGTACATAAGCCATCAGCAAATTGTGATCGCCGATGGTGGTCTCCGAACGGTCTTGAATGGTGCCACGGTGAATGGTCACACCTTCACGAATCACGTTGTGATCGCCGATCACCAAGCGGGTATCTTCACCCTTGTATTTCAAATCTGGGGTGTCTTCACCGACCGAAGAGAACTGATAAATTCGGTTGTGCCGACCAATCTTGGTTGGCCCTTTGATAATGACGTGCGGGCCAATAACTGTACCCTCGGCGATCTCCACATCAGGCCCAATGATCGACCAAGGGCCGACCTGAACGTCATCCGCCAGCTTGGCTGACGGATCGATAATGGCGCGAGGGTCAAGCAAACTCATATTTTACGGTCCGCACAGATAATTTCAGCCGAGCAAACATCTTTGCCATCGACAGTCGCCTTGCAAGCAAATTTCCAGATGCTGCGCTTGCAACTAATGAAAGTAGCCTCCAGCACCAGCTGATCTCCCGGCACCACGGGCTGGCGAAAACGCAGCTTGTCGGAGCCGACAAAGTAATAGAGCACACCATCATCAGGCTTAATGCCCATCATTTTGAAGCCCAGAATCCCTGCGGCTTGCGCCATGGCTTCGATTATCAGCACACCAGGCATGATCGGAAACTGCGGGAAGTGCCCGGTAAAAAACGGCTCATTGATGCTGACATTTTTGTAAGCGCGGATCTGCTTGGCGTCTAGATCCAAATCTACGACCCGATCGACCAACAAGAACGGGTAGCGATGGGGCAAATATTCACGAATCTGGTTGATGTCCATCATGTTCGGGGAAGCCTGTAGTAAAAGTTAGTGCCGCGTAAGATTCGCGGATCAGGGCTCTGAAGAGTCCTGACCCTTTGCGGTCACGGCTGCCAGACGTTTTTCGAGTTGTTGCAAACGTTTAGCCATGTCATCTAACTGGCGAAAACGCGTGGCACTTTTGCGCCATTCGGCCGAAGGCTGCATGGCCGTACCCGAGGAGTATGAGCCCGGCTCGGTAATAGAACGGGTGACCATGGTCATACCGGTAATAAAGACGTTATCGCAAACTTCAATATGACCGACCAATCCCGCCCGACCCGCGATCATGCAATGCTTACCGACCTTACTGCTGCCGGAAATACCCGCACCACCAGCCATCGCCGTGTGATCACCGATCTGCACGTTGTGCGCGACCATGATCTGGTTATCCAGCTTCACGCCGTTGCCGATAATGGTATCGGCCAGCGCGCCGCGATCGATGGTGGTATTG
>JAURXE010000771.1 GCA_030654635.1 Pseudomonas sp. | reverse complement strand
GGCAAAAAAACTCGGCAAAGCCGCCGACCCTTCCCATGTGTTTTTGATGGTGACCAGTTTTCGCATCGATGCACTGACCACGGCCCAGGTTTACCAATCGGTGATCCGTGAAGCCATCGACTGCGGTTACCCGACCACAGTGGTGTGCTCGATCGTCGAGTTGTCCGATGAGTTCTTGGTCAAGAGCCTGTGGGAGAAATACCAACCACCGGCCCACGTGAGCCTAGATTTTGTACGGATTGCCGGCACCGGCAAACGCGATGGCCTGGCCCACGGGTTTCGCGCCATCTCCCGGCTGCTGCCGGACGAGGATGCGGTGGTCGCGGTGATCGACGGCGACAGCGTGCTGCAAGCCGGCATAGTCCGCGCCACGGTGCCCTACTTCAAACTCTTCCCGAATGTTGGCGGCCTGACCACCAATGAGTTCTGTGAGGTGCGCGGCAGCTACATCATGAGCGAGTGGCACAAGCTGCGCTTCGCCCAGCGCCACCTCAATATGTGCTCGATGGGGCTGTCCAAGCGGGTGTTGACCCTGACCGGGCGGATGTCGGTATTCCGTGCACCAGTGATCACCAATCCGAGCTTTATCGCCGACGTCGAAAGCGACTCCATGGAGCACTGGCGGCTGGGCCGTTTCAACTTCCTCACCGGCGATGACAAGTCCAGCTGGTACAGCCTGATGCGCCTGGGCTACGACACCTTTTACGTGCCGGATACGGCGATCTTCACCATCGAGCATCCGCCGGAAAAGAGCTTTATCAAGGCCAGTCGCAAACTGATGTTTCGCTGGTACGGCAACAACCTGCGGCAGAACGCGCGGGCCATGCAACTTGGGGTCAAACGCCTGGGGATGTTCACCAGCCTGGTGCTGTTCGATCAACGGGTATCGATGTGGACCTGCCTGCTCGGCCTGACGGTGGCGATCATCGCCAGCATCAAGTACAGCATCGCCTTTCTGCTGATCTACCTGCTGTGGATCGGCACCACGCGGCTGCTGCTGACGCTGTTGTTGTCCCTCAGCGGCCATCGCATCGGCCCGGCTTACCCGGTGATTCTTTATTACAACCAGATAGTCGGCGCGCTGGTGAAGATCTACGTGTTCTTCCGCCTCGACCAGCAGTCCTGGACCCGTCAGCCGACCAAGCTCAATCGCGACCTGGCCAGCTTTCAACGCTGGTTCAACACCTGGTCGTCCCGAACCATGACCTTCTCTGCTGCCAGTGTGTTTATCGCCACGCTGCTGCTGGTGGTGTAAGCGCTCATGAACGGAATTAATCAAAAATTACCAGGAATATCAGCATGAATACCGCCGTCAATCTCAATGTCGTGCATGAATCAGAAGCCCAGCGCCAACACGCACGGGTCAAGCTACCAGCCAAAATCCGCTTCAGTGGCAGCAACCGCGAAGTGCTCGAATTCAGCCTGCAGGATATCTCTGCCGGCGGTTTCAGCTTTGTCGCCGGCAAGCAGCCGATGCGGGTTGGCGAGCATCAGAAAGGCAAACTGCTGTTTCTGATCGACAACCTCAGCCTGAGCATCGATGTGACCTTTCAGGTCTGTTCGGTCGACGCCGAGCACAACCGCGTCGGCTGCCAGTTCCACAACCTGCAGCCGCGCGACATCACCACCCTGCGCCACCTGATCACCGCCCACCTGAGTGGCGAGTTGATCACCGTCGGCGAACTGCTCAGCACCCTGCAGCGGGAAAACTTCACCAAGGCGCGCAAAGGCAAGGCCGTCGGCGGCATGGGCGCCATCGCCCGGTTACGGGCGGTGACCTTTAGCCTGGGGCTGTTTGTGGTCGGGCTGCTGGCCTTCGGGTTTATTTTCAAATCGGTCTATGGCCTGTACTTCGTCACCCACGCCCAGTCTGGCGTGGTGCGGGTGGCCGGCATGCAAGTGACCATGCCCCGCGAGGGCACCGTGCAAAGCCTGGTCGGCGTCGACGGCCAGGTGGCCAAAGGTGCGCCCATCGCCACCTTCAGCGCTTCGATGCTGGAGATGCTCAAAGGCAACCTGAACGAGGAGCAACTCGATCCGAGCAAGATCGAAAGCCTGTTTGGCACCCAGCTCAAAGGCACCCTGACCAGCCCCTGCGATTGCACCGTGGGCCAGCAACTGGTGGCCGATGGGCAGTACGCCAACAAGGGCGAGGTGATCTTCCAGCTGCTGGCGCGGGACAGCCAGGCCAGTATCGAAGCACGTTTCCCCTACGCCAAGTTCAACGAGATCAAGCCCGGCGCCAGCGTCAGCTTTGTGGTTGCCGGTGAAACCGAAGCGCGCCAAGGCAAGATTATCAGCAGCAGCTTGAACGACAGCGCCAGCCTGTCCGGCGACATTCGGGTGCAGATCAAACCCGAGCAGCCCCTCGACAGCGCCCTCGCCGGCCGTCCCGTGGAAGTCAGCAGTGATCGCGGGCCATCCCTCGATTGGCTGATCGACAAAGCCCTGGCCGCAGGACTGTAAGCCATGCGCATCCCAAAGGCGCGCCAGCCAATGGCGACCCCACCATCGCAAGTTCTGCTGCTGGTTGCCGCGCTGAGCCTGGCCGGTTGCGCCGGCTTGCCAGATCAGCGGCTGGCCAATGAAGCCTTGAAAAACGGCGACAGCGTCACCGCCGAACAGAACTATCGGCAACTGGCGGCCCTGGGTTACACCGATGCCCAAGTCGGTCTGGCGGATATCCAGCTCAACAGCGGCGACCCGGCCTTGGTGCCGCAAGCCGAAGCCACCTATCGCCAGGCGGCAGACCAATCGCCACGGGCGGCGGCGCGGCTGGGTAAGTTGTTGGCGGGCAAACCGAACGCCACTGACGCCGAGTTACAAGAAGCCCAGCAGCGCCTGGAGCAGGCCCTGACCCGTGGTGAACAAGGCAGCCTGCTGCCGCTGACGCTGCTCTACCTGCAATACCCGCAGCGTTTTGCCAAGGTCGATCCGCAGCAACAGATCAACCAATGGCGCGCGGCCGGTTACCCCCAGGCCGAGCTGGCCCAGCTGTTGCTCTATCGCAGCCAAGGCAGCTACGACCAGCATTTGCCCGAGATCGAGCGCATCTGTAAAGCCGCCTTGAGCACTCAGGATGTGTGCTACGCAGAACTCGCCACCGTGTACCAAAAACGCGGCCAAACCGAGCCACAAGCGGCCCTGCTGCAACAGCTGCAGAGTGCCTATCAAGCTGGCGCAGTACCGGCCCAGCGGCTGGAAAGCGTCGCCCAAGTATTGGCCGACCCCGAGCAGGGCAAGCCCGACGAAAAGGCTGCGCAACAGTTGCTGGAGCA
>JAURXE010000766.1 GCA_030654635.1 Pseudomonas sp. | reverse complement strand
CTGTTTGAGCGTGGCCTGGATAGCAGCGCCTTGAGTCTGCCGGTTGAACTGCTCGACGAGCACGGGCTGCCGGCACTGCTGCAGCGTTACGATCTGGTCATGACCCTATGAACACTTTGCATTTACTCTCGCACTCACCATTCACCGACAGTCGCCTGAACAGTTGCCTGCGCCTGCTGAGCATCCATGACGGCATTCTGCTCAGCGGCGACGCTGTCTACGCCTTGCAAGCCGGCACCGCGCAGCGCCAGGCACTGGAATTAATGCCCGATAGCATCGCCCTGTTTGCCCTCGATGAAGACCTGCTGGCACGGGCCATCAGCGATCTACCCACACGGGTGCGGCGCCTTGATTACCCAGCCTTTGTCGAATTAACCCTGCGCTACGCTAAGGTCAACAGCTGGCTATGAAGCAGTCGCCCAGCTTAAGCACCGAGCTAGCGCTCGATAAAGACGGTTTCCTGCTGCACCTGGAAGACTGGTCGCCCGCGGTTGCCGAACAACTCGCCCATCGTGAAGACATAGCTCTGAGCCCCGAGCACTGGGAAATACTGCAACTGCTGCGCGAGTTCTACCGCGAGTTTCAGCTGTCTCCTGCCACGCGGCCGTTAATAAAATACGCTGCCCTTAAACTGGGCAGCGAGAAAGGCAACAGCCTGCAGCTTAATCGCCTGTTCAAAGGCACCCCCGCCAAGCTCGCAGCCAAACTCGCCGGCCTGCCAAAACCGACTAACTGTTTATGAACCGGCTGATTTGCGCTAAATAGTTAAGTGCGCATCAACCATCTGCAACATTCGAGTAGCAAGCGCCCATGAACACTGAACCTAAGAACCTGACAACGCCGGCCGAACACCCCTTCGCCCACTTCGTACGCATCCTTGGTAAAGGCAAGCGCGGCGCCCGCGACCTGACTCGCGAGGAAGCCCGTGAAGCCATGAGCATGCTGCTCGACGACAAGGTCGAAGACACCCAGCTCGGTGCGTTTTTGATGCTGTTGCGGCACAAGGAAGAAAGCGCCGAGGAAATGGCCGGTTTTGCCGAAGCGGTGCGCGCGCGGTTAAACGCCCCGCAAATCCGCCTCGACCTCGACTGGCCGAGCTATGCCGGCAAGAAGCGTCATCTGCCCTGGTATCTATTGGCGGTCAAAGCCTTAGCGGCCAGTGGCGTGCGCATCCTGCTGCATGGCGGCGGCGCACACACGGCCGGGCGAATGTACAGCGAGCAGCTGATCAAGCTGCTGGAAATTCCGCTGTGCCGCGACTGGGCCAGTGTGGCGCAGACCCTGGATGAGCAGCAGCTGGCCTTTATTTCGCTGGAAGACTGGATGCCGCAGCTGCAGCGAATGATCGACCTGCGCAACATTCTGGGCCTGCGCTCGCCGATCCACTCGCTGACCCGGATTATCAACCCGCTCAAGGCCCAGTGCGGGCTGCAGAGTATTTTTCACCCGGGCTACCAGATCACCCACCGCGAGGCCAGCCAGTTGCTGGCGGACACCTCAATAGTGATCAAGGGCGAAGGCGGTGAAATTGAAATGAACCCCGATGCCACCAGCCATCTGTATGGCACCACTGGCGGGGTTGATTGGGATGAACAATGGCCACCGTTGTCGCCGCAGCGGCATGTCAAACCCGAGGCGCTTGAGCCGCAACACTTGCTCGCCGTCTGGCAGGGTCGCGCCGAGGACGCCTACGGCCGGCTTGCGGTGATCGCGACCATCGCCCTCGGCCTACGCGGCCTG
>JAURXE010000759.1 GCA_030654635.1 Pseudomonas sp. | reverse complement strand
CCGCCTTGGCCTGTTCGAGAACAAAGCGGGCGTAGCTGTACCAGTTAGTTTCACCAGCGGCGGCCAAATGATAGAGCCCGGCAAGTTCGGGTTGTTGCTGAACGCAGCGCAGCGCATGGGCGGTGACATCGGCGAGCAGCTCGGCGCCGGTTGGGGCGCCGAACTGATCGGCGATCACATTCAGGCTGTCGCGCTCTTGGGCCAGGCGCAGCATGGTCTTGACGAAGTTATTGCCGCGCGCGGCATACACCCAGCTGGTGCGAAAGATCAGGTGCTTGCAGCCAGAAGCCTGAATTGCCAGTTCGCCGGCCAACTTGCTGGTGCCATAGACGCTCAAGGGGCCGACCGCTGCAGTTTCCTGCCAAGGCGTTGCGCCGCTGCCGTCAAACACATAGTCGGTGGAGTAGTGCACCAACCAGGCACCAAGCTGCTGAGCCTCATGTGCCAGCACCGCCACGGCCTCGGCATTGATCCGTTGCGCCTGCGCGGGTTCGCTCTCGGCCTTGTCGACGGCGGTATAGGCCGCTGCATTGACGATCACGTGCGGGGCAAAGCTGCGAATAGTCGCGGCGATGCCCGGCAGATTATTTAGATCACCACAGTAAGCCGTGCTTTTGGAGTCCAGCGCCAGCAACTCACCCAGCGGCGCCAAGCTGCGCTGTAACTCCCAGCCGACCTGACCATTTTTACCCAACAGCAGAATTTTCATGCGCTGCGGCCGGCGTAGTTTTTCTCCACCCAGTCACGGTAGCTGCCGGACTGGATATTGCTGACCCAGCCCTGGTTATCCAGATACCACTGCACGGTTTTGCGAATGCCGGTTTCGAATGTTTCCGCCGGTTTCCAGCCCAGTTCACGTTCAAGCTTGCGCGCATCAATCGCGTAGCGGCGGTCATGACCGGGGCGATCGGTGACATAGGCGATTTGCTGCAGATAGGGCTGACCATCGGTACGCGGGCGCAGCTCATCGAGCAAGGCGCAAACGGTATGGACGATTTCCAGGTTGGGCTTTTCGTTCCAGCCGCCGACGTTGTAAACCTCGCCGACGCGGCCCGCCTCCAGTACTCGACGGATAGCGCTGCAGTGATCCTTCACATACAGCCAGTCACGAATCTGCTGACCGTCGCCATACACCGGCAAAGCTTTACCCGCCAACGCGTTAACTATCATCAACGGAATGAGTTTTTCCGGGAAATGATGGGGGCCGTAGTTGTTCGAGCAGTTGGTGGTCAGCACCGGCAAGCCGTAGGTGTGGTGGTAAGCGCGCACCAAGTGGTCGCTGGCGGCCTTGCTGGCCGAATAGGGGCTATTGGGTTCGTACTGATGGGTTTCGCTAAACGCCGCTTCATCTTTAGCCAGCGAGCCATAGACTTCATCGGTGGACACATGCAAAAAGCGGAAAGCTTGCGCCGCGCCAGACTCAAGCACCTTCCAATAAGCGCGCACCGCTTCCAGCATGCGGAAAGTGCCGACGATATTGGTTTCGATAAAGTCTTCCGGGCCATGGATTGAGCGGTCGACATGGGATTCGGCGGCAAAGTTGAGAATCGCCCGCGGCTGGTATTCGGCCAGCAAGCGCTCCACCAAAGCCGAATCACCGATGTCGCCCTGAACGAAAACATGCCGCCGATCGCCATCGAGACTGCTGAGGTTTTCCAGGTTGCCGGCATAGGTCAGCTTGTCCAGATTGATTACCAGTTCATCCGACTGAGCCAGCCAATCCAATACAAAGTTCGCCCCAATGAAGCCGGCGCCGCCGGTCACCAAAATACTCATACGCTTAAATTCCTTTGAAAAAACGATCCGATCAACACCGACACCACCCGTGTCCCGGCCAACAATCGCGAATCGCGACAGTTTAGCGAACCGAAGTCACTAATGTGAGTGCCACACACATAAGCGGGTACGCGGCATCATGACGATCAACGGCGGTATCGCTCAAAGAAAGGGGGCCCAGCTCATACAAGCCTTTGAGCGGCACTCCAGCAGATGAAATATCGAGGCATTCAGAATCGTTTTTACCGCGCCATATCCGCCTTTTTTCGTTAGCCCTAGTAGCCTCGTCCACTTAGACGTCCGCTACGAGGGAAAGACAGGTTTAAGTCAGGCAGGCTGCTAGCCA
>JAURXE010000747.1 GCA_030654635.1 Pseudomonas sp. | reverse complement strand
CGTTTATAACGGCCGCGCCGAGTTTCGCGGCTAAGCCGGTAGTGATAAAAAGGGCGGCCTAAGCCGCCCTTTTTTCTGTCGAGGCCTCTCGTCATGCGCAGCCCGTACTGGTTGTTTCTCGTCCTGATCCTACTGCTGGCTGGCCTGCAGTATCGGCTGTGGGTGGGCGATGGCAGCTTGGCGCAAGTGGAGGAGTTGCAGCAGCAAATTACCGCCCAACAGGGCGAAAACGAACATTTACTCGAGCGTAACCGCATCCTTGAGGCCGAAGTGCTGGAGTTAAAACAAGGGGTGGAGACGGTCGAAGAGCGTGCCCGGCATGAGTTGGGCATGCTCAAAGAGGGTGAAACCCTCTATCAACTCAACGAATGAGCCGGCCATGAACAGTCCGCGTTTCTGGTTGGTGATCCCGGCCGCCGGGGTTGGCGCGCGGATGCAGGCCGATCGGCCCAAACAGTACCTGCAACTGGCCGGGCGCTGCATTATCGAACACAGCCTCGATTGCTTTCTCGAACACCCGGACCTGCTGGGTGTGGTGGTTTGTCTGGCCCCCGATGATCCCTACTGGCCAACCCTGGCCTGTGCTCAGGATCCACGAATCCAGCGCGCCAACGGCGGCGCTGAACGTGCCGATTCGGTGCTGCAGGGCTTGCTGCAGCTGAGCCAAATGGGCGCCGATGAGGCTGATTGGGTGCTGGTGCACGACGCCGCGCGGCCGAATTTGTCGCGGGTTGACCTGGATCGACTGCTCACTGAATTGGCCGATGATCCGGTGGGTGGCCTGTTGGCCGTGCCGGCTCGGGACACCCTGAAGCGTGCCGGGGCGGATGGGCGAGTGGCGCAAACCATCGACCGCAGCCAGATCTGGCAAGCGTTCACGCCGCAGATGTTTCGCTTTGGCGCCTTACAGCGGGCCCTGGCAGATGCCTTGGTGTCGGCGGTGAGCATCACCGATGAGGCGTCGGCGCTGGAGTGGGCCGGGCAAGCTCCGCGACTGATCGAAGGGCGGGCCGATAACCTGAAGATTACCCGCCCGGAAGACCTCGAATGGTTGCGCCAACGTTGGTCGGCGCAACCTTAACTGCAGGTGATTGGCCTTAGCCTTGCGGCCCTTGCGCGGCTTGCCCACTGCTGGCTTGCCAGCCGCCACCGAGCGCTTTGTACAGGT
The DNA here is from genome assembly GCA_030654635.1 of Pseudomonas sp. Classification (GTDB taxonomy): domain Bacteria; phylum Pseudomonadota; class Gammaproteobacteria; order Pseudomonadales; family Pseudomonadaceae; genus Aquipseudomonas. Next base: position 2,822 of record JAURXE010000747.1, on the reverse strand, counting down.
TCACTTCGCTGACCAGCTGCGCCAGTCGCTCGACGATCAAGCCTTGCTGGGCGCTGAATAACGAACGCTGGGCAATCAAGAAGGTCAGGCTGCTGTCCACCCCGATCAGGTAGCGGCGTTGGGCCAGGCGATAGTAATCCTGGTTGGCCCCGACCAGATCCCGCTGCGCCTGCAGTTGCTGCTGATACGTCTGGCGCGCGGCCAGGCCGTCGGCGACTTCCTTGAAGGCGGTTTGGATGCTCTGCTCGTACTGCGCCACCCGGATGTCTTTCTGGATCTTGGCGTAATCCAGGCTGGCATCCAGGCTGCCGGCATTGAAAATCGGCAGGTTGATCTGCGGCTGGAACAACCAGGTGCCTGAGCCGCCGCCGAACAGTCCGGCCAAGTCCGGGCTGAGGCTGCCGGCATTGGCGGTCAGGCTGATGCTCGGGAAAAATGCCGCGCGGGCCGCGCCGATATTGGCGTTGGCCGAGAGCAAGGCGTGTTCGGCGGCAAGAATATCCGGCCGGCGTTGCAGTAGATCGGACGGCAACCCGGCGGGCATCTCGCTCAGCAGTTGGGTCTCCAGTGGCTGGCTGGCGGCCAGGTTGGCCGGCAGACCTGTGCCGAGCAGCGCGGTAAGGGCGTTAAGGTCTTGGGCGACCAAGCGCTGATACTGGGCTTGGCGTACCCGGGCGGTTTCCACCGAGGTGCGTGACTGGCTGAGTTCCAGCGCCGAGGCCACGCCGACCTGATTGCTGCGGATGGTCAGTTGATGGCTTTGCTCGAACGCCTGCAGGGTGTCAGAGGTCAGGCGCAGCAGGGCTTGGTCGGCCTGCCAGGTCAGGTAGGCATTGGCAACACTGGCGACCAGACTGATTTGCGTGCTGCGCCGCGCTTCCTCGCTGGCGAAGTATGTCTGCAGCGCTTGCTCGCTAAGGCTGCGCAGGCGGCCGAAGAGGTCCAGCTCGTAGGCACTGATGCCAAGGGTGGCGGAATACTGGCTGTTGATTTGCGTAGTGCCGGTGCTGGAGGCATCTGCCGGCACGCGTTGCCGGCTGCCGCTGCCATTGGCGCTGACGGCTGGCAGCAATTCGGCGCGTTGAATCTGGTACTGGGCGCGGTAAGCCTCGATATTCAGGGCGGCAACGCGCAAGTCGCGGTTGTTCTGCAGCGCCGTGTCGATCAGCTGCCGCATGGCCGGATCGCGGAAGAACTGCTGCCAGCCCTGTTCGCCGGCGCTCTTGCTGCTCGCGTCGTTGCTGGCGTAGGCCGGGCCTTGCGGCCACTGCGCGGCGACCCCGGCGGGTGGCTGCTGGTAATCCGGGATCAGCGAGCAACCGCCCAGGGTTAAGGCGGCGAGCGCCAGTGATAACAGTGACTTATTCATTCGCTGGCCTCCTTGTGGCTGCTGGGCTCTTTCTTGCTGAACCAGGACGACACCACCACGAAGAACAGCGGCACCCAGAAGATCGCCAGCACGGTGGCGGTGGTCATGCCGCCGATCACTCCGGTGCCGATGGCATGTTGGCTACCTGAGCCGGCACCAGTGGCAATCGCCAATGGCACTACGCCGAGAATAAATGCCAGCGAGGTCATGATGATCGGTCGCAGCCGCATACGGCAGGCTTCGATGGCCGCCTCTGGCAGGCTGCGCCCTTGGCTGTGCAGTTCTTTGGCGAACTCGACGATCAGGATGGCGTTTTTTGCCGCTAGGCCAATGGTGGTTAGCAAGCCGACCTGGAAGTACACATCATTCGATAGGCCGCGCAGGCTGGTGGCCAGCAGCGCGCCGACAATCCCCAGGGGCACCACCAGCATCACCGCAATCGGAATCGACCAGCTTTCATACAGCGCCGCCAGGCAGAGGAACACCATCAGCAACGACAGGGCATACAGGGCTGGGGCTTGGGAGCCGGACAGGCGCTCCTCGTAGGACAGCCCGGTCCAGGCAAAGCCGATGCCTTTGGGTAGTTGCTGGGCCAGGCGCTCGACTTCGGCCATGGCCTCGCCAGAGCTGTAACCCGGGGCCGGGGTGCCGAGAATCTCCATGCTTTCCACGCCGTTATAGCGCGTCAGCTTGGGTGCCCCGTAGATCCAAGTGCCGCTGGCAAAGGCCGAGAAGGGCACCATCGCGCCGTTGCCGTTGCGCACGAACCATTTATTCAGGTCTTCCGGGCTCATGCGCGAGTCGGCCTGGCCCTGGATATAGACCTTCTTGACTCGGCCGCGGTCGATAAAGTCGTTGGCATAGCTGCCGCCGAGGGCAATCGATAGGGTGCTGTTGATGTCCGCCATGGTTACGCCGAGGGCGCTGGCGCGCTCGTCATCGATGCTCAGTTGATACTGCGGTTCGTCGTTCAGGCCATTGGGGCGTACGCCGGCGAGGATTTTGCTTTGCGCGGCCAGGCCGAGGAACTGGTTACGGGCGGCCAGCAGTTGTTGGTGACCGACGCCGGCACGGTCCTGCAGAAACACGTCGAAGCCGCTGGCGTTACCCAGCTCCAATACCGCCGGTGGGGCGAAGGCAAACACCATGGCATCGCGGAAGCTGAAGAAGTGCTGTTGGGCGCGCTTGGCCAGGTTGAACACGCTGTTTTCCGCCGAGCGCTCGCCCCAGGGTTTGAGCATGATAAAGGCCATGCCCGAGCTCTGGCCGCGTCCGGCGAAGTTGAAGCCGGTAACGGTAAACACCGAGCTGACGGTGTCGCCTTCGTCTTCTAGCAGGTAGCTGCGCATCTGATCGACCACCTCCTGGGTGCGCTGGGCGCTGGAGCCGGCCGGGGTTTGCACCTGGGCAAACAGCACACCTTGGTCTTCTTCCGGCAGGAAGGCGGTGGGGA
>JAURXE010000735.1 GCA_030654635.1 Pseudomonas sp. | reverse complement strand
GCGTACTGCCGCGCGCAATCGAGAAACGGCCCTTCATAGCCGTGACAGAACTGTAATACCCGCAGTTCAGTTGGCGTCGTCATAGCGGTTCAGGCCGTCCTTGACCACCAAAATATCCTGCATGATCAGGTACTCAAGGTCCGAGCCGAAGAACATGTCCAGGGCATCGGTCGGCGAGCAGATCATCGCTTCGCCACGACGGTTCAGCGAGGTGTTCAACGACACGCCGTTGCCGGTGAGTTTCTCCAACTCCAGCATCATGTCGTAGTAGCGCGGGTTGTATTCGCGCTTGAGCACCTGGGCGCGGGAGGTGCCGTCTTCGTGCACCACTTCGCCGACGCGCTGCTTCCACTCGTCATTCACTTCGAAGGTGAAGGTCATAAACGGGCTCGGGTGATCGATCTTGAACATCTTCGGCGCCACCGTGTCGAGCATCGACGGGCAGAAAGGCCTCCAGCGCTCGCGGAATTTGATCTGCGCGTTGATCCGATCGGCCACCCCTGGCACGCTCGGACAACCGATGATCGACCGACCACCAAGTGCGCGTGGACCGAACTCCATGCGGCCCTGGAACCAGGCCACCGGGTTGCCGGCGACCATGATCTTGGCGATGCGCTGCGGCATGTTGTCGATCTGTGTCCACTGCGGCTTATGGGCGTGGCGGGCGCAGGCGGCGATCACGTCTTCGTTGCTGTACTCGGGGCCGAGATAGACGTGCTCCATCTTCTCCACCGGCACGCCGCGCTTGTGCGAAATAAAGGCCGCGGCGCCCACAGCGGTGCCGGCGTCACCCGAGGCTGGCTGGACGAACAGCTCTTTGACTTCCGGGCGGGCAATGATCTTTTGGTTGAGCTTGACGTTCAGCGCGCAACCGCCGGCGAACACCAGCTTGCCGGTTTCCTTGAGAATGTCACCGAGGTAGTAATCCATCATCTGCAGCGCCAGCTTCTCGAACAAGGCTTGCATGCTGGCGGCGTAATGGATGTAGGGATCGTCGGCGATATCGCCTTCACGTTTCGGGCCCAGCCACTCGATCAGCTTGGGCGTGAAGTAGAAGCCTTTGCCTTTCTCTTTGTAGCGGCGCAAGCCGATGACGTTGGCGTACTCGGTGTTGATCACCAGTTCGCCGTTCTCAAAGGTGGCCAGGCGCGAGAAGTCGTACTTGCTGGCATCGCCGTAAGGCGCCATGCCCATAACCTTGAACTCGCCGTCGAGCATCTCGAAACCGAGGAACTCGGTGATAGCGCCGTACAAGCCGCCGAGGGAATCCGGATCGAAGAATTCCTTGATCTTGTGGATCTTACCGTTCTCGCCATAGCCGAAGAAGGTGGTGGCATACTCGCCCTTGCCGTCGATGCCGAGGATCGCGGTTTTTTCCTTGAAGCCCGAGCAGTGATAGGCGCTGGAAGCGTGAGCCAGATGGTGCTCGACCGCTTCGATCTTGACTTTTTTCAAGTCGAAACCCAGCTGCTCCAGGCACCAGTTGATCTTGGTGCGGTAGCGCTTGTAGCGGCGGTTGCCCATGAGAATGGCATCGAGGGCGCGATCCGGCGCGTACCAGTAACGCTTGGCGTAGTGCCAGCGGGCTTTGTCGAAGATGCTGATCGGCGCGAACGGTATCGCCACCACGTCGACATCGCTCGGTTTGATCCCGGCCTGCTCTAAACAGAACTTGGCCGACTCGTAAGGCATGCGGTGCTTGGCATGCTTGTCGCGCACGAAGCG
>JAURXE010000732.1 GCA_030654635.1 Pseudomonas sp. | reverse complement strand
AGTTTTGCCCAGGCCAACCACGTCGACCTGACCCAGGAAAACCGCGAGGCCCTGCGCCGCCTGGCCGAACGTGTGCTGACCGGGGTCGAGGATGAAGACGAGTTCAGCGCCAAGGCTGAGCAAGACCAGGACATGGACGACCTGCAGATCGACAGCAAATACGCCTGGCTGGAACCCTACTGCACGCTCTACCGCTGCTCGGCGCAAACCCTGGAGTGGAAGCAATCGATGCAGCCGTTCAAGACCTTCCGCCTCGGCGGTGACCTGACCAAGGTCTACGACCCGGCCCATGAAAAGGGCAAAGGCAGTTGAGTGGTTAGGCGCGGACAGACTCGCGCCGGATTCAATTAGCAGTAACCAGCAAGACCGTCTACGGACGCTGTAACACCCTCCCGCTCGCGGGGGGGAAAGGGGGGGCTTGCGAGTCCCTGGACGAGTTGTCATTCAATGGAGAGAGACGGATGGTTTTTTCATCCAACGTGTTCCTGTTCTTGTTCTTGCCGATTTTCCTCGGCCTGTACTATTTGAGCGGGCAACGCTATCGCAACTTGCTGCTGCTGCTGGCCAGCTACCTGTTCTACGCCTGGTGGCGGGTGGACTTTCTGGCGCTGTTTATCGCCGTCACCTTGTGGAACTACTGGATCGGCCTGAAGGTCGGTGCCGCCGGAGTGCGAACCAAACCGGCGCAGCGCTGGTTGCTGCTGGGGGTAGCGGTCGACCTGGGTATTCTCGGTTACTTCAAGTACGCCAACTTCGGCGTCGAGAACATCAACGCGGCCATGAGTTCGATGGGGCTTGAGCCCTTTATCCTGACCCACGTATTGCTGCCAATCGGTATCTCGTTCTACATCTTTGAATCGATCAGCTACATCATCGACGTCTACCGTGGCGACACCCCGGCGACCCGTAACCTGATCGACTTTGCGGCCTTTGTGGCGATCTTCCCGCACCTGATCGCCGGCCCGGTGCTGCGTTTTCGCGACCTGGCCGATCAGTTCAATAACCGCACCCATACCGTCGACAAGTTTTCCGAAGGTGCCACGCGCTTTATGCAGGGTTTTATCAAGAAGGTGTTTATCGCTGACACCCTGGCGGTGGTCGCCGACCGCTGCTTCGCCCTGCAAGACCCGACCACCGGTGATGCCTGGCTCGGCGCCCTGGCCTACACCGCGCAGCTGTATTTCGACTTTTCCGGTTACAGCGACATGGCCATCGGCCTGGGCCTGATGATGGGTTTCCGCTTTATGGAAAACTTCAAACAGCCCTATATCAGCCAGTCGATCACCGAGTTCTGGCGCCGCTGGCACATCAGCTTGTCGACCTGGTTGCGCGACTACCTGTACATCACCTTGGGCGGCAACCGCGGCGGCACCCTCAACACCTACCGCAACCTGTTTCTGACCATGTTGCTCGGCGGTCTGTGGCACGGCGCCAATATCACCTACATCGTCTGGGGCGCCTGGCATGGTATCTGGCTGGCGATTGAAAAAGCCGTAGGGATCAACACCGCACCGCGCAGTTTCAATCTGTTGCGCTGGGCTTTCACCTTCCTGCTGGTGGTGATGGGCTGGGTGATTTTCCGCGCCGAGAACCTGCACGTCGCCGGCCGCATGTATGGCGCCATGTTTGGTTTTGGCGACTGGCAGCTGTCGGAACTCAACAGTGCCCAGCTCACCGGTTTGCAAGTGGCGACCCTGGTGCTGGCCTACGCCACGCTGGCGTTCTTTGGCCTGCGCGATTTCTACGCCAACCGCCCGGCAATCAAGCCGGCAGATGGCAACGCCGAGCAACCGCTGCTGGCTGACGGTCCTGGCACCGGTCAACCGGGGCTGATCAAAGCGTTGCCTGGGGATGCGCCCAACAGCATCCACCTGCCCGGCTACAGCGTCGGCATCGAAGCGCACGTGCAGCCGGCCTACTGGGTTGCGGACTGGCCGCGCTATGCCATGCGTGCTCTGGTGTTGCTGCTGTTCGTGGCCTCGATCCTGAAGCTCTCGGCGCAGAGCTTTTCACCCTTCCTGTACTTCCAATTCTAAGTGAGGACGACCATGACTCGAACATTGCGCATCCTCTATATCGGCCTGTTCCTCAGCCTGTTGCTGGGCCTGGGGG
>JAURXE010000731.1 GCA_030654635.1 Pseudomonas sp. | reverse complement strand
TGACGATCCAGCGCCGCCATTGGTGCCAGTGGCGTGCCGTTGTAGCGGTATTCGCCATCGTAATCGTCCTCGATGATCCAGCCATCATGGCGCTCGGCCCATTCCAGCAGCTCCAGCCGCCGCGCCAGCGACAAGGTCACGCCGGTCGGGTACTGGTGCGAGGGCGTCAGGTACACCAGTCGGCAATCCTGCACCTGCTCCAGCACGCGAGTGTCCAGCCCGTCCGCATCCACCGGCACCCCGCACAGCTCGCCTCCGGCGGCGCCAAAGGCATGGCCGGCGGCGCGGTAACCGGGGTTTTCCACCGCCACCCGGTCGCCGGGATCGACCAGCAATTGCGCGCAGAGGCTGATGGCCTGCTGGGCGCCGCAGGTGATGACGATCTGCGCCGGGTCGCAGTGCAAGCCGCGACTGTTGCGCAAATAGGCGGCGACCAACTCGCGCAACTGGGCATCGCCGGCCGGGTCCCCATAACCCAGGCGCGCAGGCCCAGGCTTGCGCCAAAAACGCGCCTGCAGCCGCGCCCACGTCTCAAACGGAAACAGATCGAAGGCCGGCACGCCAACCCGAAACGCCCGCGGTGCGCCACTCGGCGGCACCCGCAACTGCTGCGCCTGCACCCGCTGCAAGGCCGCACTGAGTGCCGGACTGCTCGACTGCAACGCCGGCGGCCGCGCCCTGGCCGCCAACTCGGCGACATAGGTGCCGTCGCCAACCCTTGCCTGCACATAACCCTCGGCATACAGCTGATCAAAGGTGCGGCCGACGGTGTTGCGCGAAATGCCCAGCAGCTCGGCCAACTCGCGACTGGCCGGCAACCGGGTATTGCCAGCCAAACGCCCATCGAGGATGCGTTCGCGCAGCGCCAGGTACAGCTGACGCGCCAGCCCATGCGTGGAATCGAGCTGGATACCGGAGCAATCAAAGGGCAATGGGGCAGACTTAAGCATGGCTGGCTTCCAGGTAAATTGGCTCTATCGAACTGGCTAATAATGGATCTTATAACAGGCCAATAGTTTGCCTAGCATAGGGACATCTGCCAGCGAGTACCCGCCATGTATGTTCCTGCCGCCTTTCAACAGCACGACCTTGCCCAGCTGCACGGGCTGATCCGCCAACAGCCGCTGGCGACCTTAATCAGCCAGGGCGGAGAGGGCTTGCAGGCCTGTCATTTACCCTTGTGGCTGGCGGCGGACGAGGGTGCATACGGCACGCTATACGGTCACTGCGCTCGCGCCAATCCGCAGTGGCGGGCGCTGGCCAAGGGCGGTGAAAGCCTGGCGATCTTTACCGGCGCTGCGGGCTATATCAGCCCGAGCTGGTATCCAAGCAAGGCCGAGCACGGCAAGGCGGTGCCGACCTGGGATTACCAGAGCGTGCATGTCTACGG
>JAURXE010000729.1 GCA_030654635.1 Pseudomonas sp. | reverse complement strand
CTGGACTGATGAACTGGAGCAGTTAGCTGGGCGCATTCAGCGCCTGGGCGCGATCAACCTGGCGGCGATCGAGGAGTATCAGCAGCAGTCCGAGCGCAAGCGTTATCTGGATGCGCAAAACGCCGACCTGGTGGAGGCGCTGGATACCCTGGAAAACGTGATCCGCAAGATTGACAAAGAAACCCGCAACCGTTTCAAGGCCACTTTTGATCAGATCAATGGCGGCCTGCAGGCCTTGTTCCCCAAAGTGTTTGGTGGCGGTACGGCGTATCTGGAGTTGACCGGCGAAGATCTGCTGGATACCGGCGTGAGCATCATGGCCCGGCCGCCCGGCAAGAAAAACAGCACCATTCACCTGCTGTCCGGTGGCGAGAAAGCCCTGACGGCGTTGGCGCTGGTATTTGCCATCTTTCAGCTCAACCCGGCACCGTTTTGCATGCTCGACGAAGTTGACGCGCCGCTGGATGACGCCAACGTCGGCCGCTATGCCCGCTTGGTTAAAGAGATGTCGGCCACCGTGCAGTTTATCTATATCACCCACAACAAAATCGCCATGGAAATGGCCGATCAGTTGATGGGGGTGACCATGCATGAGCCGGGCTGTTCGCGCTTGGTGGCGGTGGATGTGGAAGAAGCCTTGGCAATGGTTGAAACTTGATGCGACAGACGGTGTAAAATTGATTTTTGTCGTGCTAGTTTAGCCAAAAGTTTTTGTAAACCCTGGAAAACACCAGCTAGAACATGGAGTTGGCGCCAGGGTTGAGTTAAGAGTCGCGGGCTGGGAAGCCCTTTAATCATTATTTTTTAGTCGGGGTTAGTGAAATACATGGAAATCGGTCTGCGTGAGTGGCTGATCGTCATCGGCATTGTGGTGATCACCGGCATCCTGTTTGACGGTTGGCGCCGTATGCGCGGCGGCAAGGGAAAACTTAAATTCAAGTTGGACGGGCGCTTTGGCGACCTGCCCGATGAGGACGGTGATCCGGCCTTACTGAGCCCGGCGCGGGTGGTTGACCGCCAGCGCGAGCCCAAGCTGGACGAAGAAGATTTACCGGTAATGAACGCCAGCGAATTGAATCGCCGCCGCGCCGGCGAGCCGAGTCAGGGCGACCTAAACCTTAGCGAGCCAGTACCTACCTTGCTGAATCCGGTGGTGGCCGGCGAGCCTAAGCAGCCGGCGCTGAGCCAAGAAGACAGCCAGCCATTACCGCCGGTTGAAGAAGTTCTGGTGATCAGCGTGGTGGCCCGCGAAGACGAAGGTTTTAACGGTCCGGCGTTGCTGCAGAATATTCTGGAAAGCGGTCTGCGTTTTGGCGAGATGGATATCTTTCATCGTCACGAAAGCATGGCCGGCAACGGTGAAGTGTTGTTCTCCATGGCCACCGGGGTAAAACCTGGCACCTTCGACCTGGATGATATCGATCACTTCACCACCCGCGCCGTGAG
>JAURXE010000681.1 GCA_030654635.1 Pseudomonas sp. | reverse complement strand
GGGCTGCCATCGTTGATGCCATCTTTGAATGCCGAGACCAGCTCAAAGCCGTCCATGCAGGCTTGCATGGCGCAGATTGGGTCGACTTCAGTGACCTTGACGATCATGCCTTCCTGACGCAACGACTGAGCGGAGCCCTTGCCCACGTCGCCGTAGCCGATGACCAGCGCTTGCTCGCCGGACAGCAGGTGGTCGGTGCCGCGCTTGATGGCATCGTTCAAGCTGTGACGGCAACCGTACTTGTTGTCGTTCTTGCTCTTGGTCACCGAGTCGTTGACGTTGATGGCCGGGATTTTCAGCTCGCCGCGAGCCAGCATTTCCAGCAGGCGGTGTACGCCGGTGGTGGTTTCTTCGGTCACGCCGTGGATCTTGTCGAGCATGCCTGGGTATTTCTTGTGGATGATTTCGGTCAGGTCGCCGCCATCATCGAGGATCATGTTGGCATCCCAAGGCTGGCCATCTTTGAGGATGGTCTGCTCGATGCACCACTCGTATTCGGCCTCGGTTTCGCCCTTCCAGGCATATACCGGGATGCCGGCGGCGGCGATAGCGGCAGCGGCTTGGTCCTGAGTTGAGAAGATGTTGCACGACGACCAACGCACTTCGGCGCCCAGGGCTACCAGGGTTTCGATCAGCACGGCAGTCTGGATGGTCATGTGGATGCAGCCGATGACCTTGGCGCCTTTGAGCGGTTGCTCGCCGGCATATTTGCGGCGCAGGCCCATCAGTGCCGGCATTTCGGATTCGGCGATGATGGTTTCGCGGCGGCCCCAGGCAGCCAGGCTGATATCAGCAACTTTAAAATCGGTAAAACCGGCAGGCGTAACAGCACTCATTGTGAGTCTCCATTCGTTCAAAAGATTCGAATGGGCGCCGTTGATGCGTCTAAGAAGCCACTCGGTTGAGCAGCTTCAAGCCCTGGTGAGCAGGGCAACGCCCCATCCGAGCCTGACAGTTCATGGGAGACATGAAGCTGCTGCAGCGCCCCTCGGACAGGTGGCGAGAGCGTGCCGGCAGAGCCTGCACGCAGAAAACTCGGCAATTATAGCCAAGCGTCGCGCCTTAGCCCAAGGTTTTCTGCTGTGCATACTGAGCTATTTGCCATGCCCATAAGGCGCTTGGGTCATGGTATTGCGCGATGCTTTTGGGCAGTCTGTTGCCTCTAATAACCAAAATATGGAGTTGCCATGACAATTGCTTACTGGTGTGTGCTGATCGCCTTGTTCCTGCCGTATCTGGCTACCGGTTATGCCAAATTTACCGGCGGCGGTTTTGGCCCGAAAGAAAACCTCGATCCGCGGGCCTTCCTGGCCACCCTCGAAGGCGCCCGCAAGCGTGCCGTCAGTGCTCAGTTAAATGGTTTTGAGGTGACACCCGCCTTCGCCGCAGCGGTGATCATTGCCCACCTGGCCGGTGGTGCCGAGCAGTCAACCCTGAATGCCCTAGCCGTCGCTTTTGTGATTAGCCGCGTGCTGTTCACCGTTTGCTACATCCGCGATCTGGGCACGCTTCGCAGCCTGGTTTGGGGTGTGGGCATGGGCATTATTGTCAGCCTGTTTGTGGTTGCTTCTTAAGAACCTGTGCAAGGTCTGCTGCGCGTGATCATGCGGCGTTGAAAATCGGCTCGGACTGCTCATTTACAACTCGTAAACTCCGCGTCCTCGCCTGTTTGATTCGCTTTGCTCACCCTGCGGGTCAGCCTTCGGCTGCTACTGCGTTGCGCCTTGCCTGACCTGCGCTCGCGACGACCTTGTGCAGGTTTACCTCACTGTCAAAAAGGCGTAGATGCGCGGATACTGGCGGCCATTTTGATGACCGTCAGTAGCCGCCATGTCCCGCAACGCATTGTTCACCTCTAGGCTGTTTGTTGTCCTGCTTGCCTGTTCTAGCCTGACCGCTTGCGAATCGGTCGATCCGAACTCGCCGCTGGGCAAACGTAAAACCATCTTCAAGCAAATGCTAAAAACCAGCGAGCAGCTCGGTGGCATGTTGCGTGGCCGGGTTAAATTCGACGAGCCGGCCTTTGTTGCCGGCGCGGCCAGCCTCAATGAGCTGGTGAAGACCCCGTGGCAGCACTTTCCGCAGGTCAAGGATGAGGGCAAGAGCAGCGCCAAGGACGAGGTCTGGCAGAACCAGCAGCGCTTCAATGAACTGGCCCATAAGCTGGAAATGAGCACCGCCGGCTTGCTTGCCGCCACCGCCCAGAAACCGCTGACGCCCAAAGCACTGGCCGCGCCGCTGAATCAGGTCGAGGCGGCGTGCAAGGCCTGTCACCAGGAATTCCGCGACTACTGAGGCGCTGCGCCTTTGTGCCGGCGGCAGCGCTCGGAGCAATAGCGCACCTCGTCCCAGCAGCGTGCCCATTTCTTGCGCCAGGTATAAGGCCGGGCACAGACCACGCAGATTTTGCTCGGTAGGCTGCTTTTGTTCACGGCAGGGCCTGGCTCACAGCAACTCTCCGGCATCCAGCCGCGCCAGCAGGTCTTCGCCGCGCTGCCACAGCGCCTGTTGCTTGGCATCCGGCATGCGCGCGAGGTTTTTGTAGACCATGGCCAGGCGCTGGTTGCTGCCCAACTGCTGGCGATGGCGCATCAGGAAATGCCAGTACAGCGCGTTGAACGGGCAGGCCTGCTCGCCGGTGCTGTCGCTGACTTTGTAGGCGCAGTCGCCACAGTAATTGGACATGCGCTTGATGTACTGGCCGCTGGCGCAATACGGCTTGCTGCCGAGATAACCGCCATCGGCATGCATCACCATGCCTAGGGTGTTGGGCAGCTCGACCCAGTCGAAGGCGTCCATATACACCGCCAGGTACCAGTCGCAGACCTGGCTCGGCACGATACCGGCCAGCAGGGCGAAGTTGCCGGTGACCATCAGCCGTTGGATATGGTGGGCATAGGCGTATTCCAGCGTCTGGCCGATGGCCTGGCTCATGCACTTCATCTTGGTTTTGCCGGTCCAGTAGAACGCCGGCAGCGGCCGGGTGTTGCCGAAGGCGTTGCGCTGGGCGTACTCGGGCATGTGCAGCCAGTAGATGCCGCGCACGTATTCGCGCCAGCCGATTAACTGACGGATAAATCCTTCGGCGGCATTCAGCGGCACCTGGCCGCGGCGGTAAGCGGTTTCGACATCGGCGCACAGCTGACGCACATCGAGCAGGCCGATATTCAGGGCGGCGCTGATCCGCGCGTGAAACAGAAAGGGTTCACCGACGGCCATGGCGTCCTGATAGTCGCCGAACGCCGGCAGGGCAAACTCAATAAAGTGCTGCCAGAGTGCCTCGGCCTCCGCGTGGGTGACCGGGTAATCGAAGGTGTCGAGTGTGCCGTAGTGATGGCTGAAGCGCTCGCGCACCAAGCTCAGCACGTCTTGGGTGATGGTGTCCGCGGCAAAGCTCGCCAGCAGCGGCGCCTTGACCTGCTTGGGCAGCGCCTTGCGGTTCTCGGCGTCGAAGTTCCAGGCGCCGCCCTCGGGCGTGCCATCGCCATGCATTAACAAGCCGCTGCTGCGGCGCATTTCCCGGTAGAAATATTCCATGCGCAGTTGCTTGCGGCCGTCGGCCCACTTGGCAAAGCGTTCGCGAGTGCAGAGAAAACGGCTGTCGCTGTGCCAGTTCAAGGCCAGGCCTGAATCGCGCAGTGCCTGTTCCAGGCGCCATTCCCCGCATTCGGTGAGGTGGATTTCCGTTGCGTGCAGCACCTCGGCCCAGCGGCGCAGTTCGCCGGGTAGTGAGCCGCTGTTATCTGGGTCGTCTAGGGTCACGTAGTGCACGCGCCAGCCGCGCTGGCGCAGGGCCTCGGCAAAATGGCGCATGGCGCTGAAAAGCAGTGCGATCTTCTGCGGATGGTGGGGCACGTAGTCGGTTTCGGCGGCCACTTCGGCCAGCAACACGGCGTCCTGGGCTGGGTCCAAATCGCGCAGCGAGGCCAGGTCAAAGGACAGCTGGTCGCCGAGCACCAGCGCCAGGCGCCGGCACGGGCTT
>JAURXE010000467.1 GCA_030654635.1 Pseudomonas sp. | reverse complement strand
TTCTTTTATTCCTCGGCACTATCGTCGCCGGCCTGCCGGTGGCCTACCTCTACGAGTTCTTTATCGGCATGCGCTTTTACCAACTGCTGGCGAAAAAGAACCGGGTGAATATTGTCACCCTGACCTTGGGCGGCGTATTGGTAGCCGATATTCCAATGCTGTTGATTTGGCCACTGGCCAACGGCGAAGGCAGCGTCAGCTTTGCGGTGACCGTACAACTGTTCTCCTTTGTCGGTTTTATGATCGGCCTGAACTTCTGGGTGCTACTGAATTTTGAAAGCCTGCGCGATCGGGTTAAAGGACTGCTGCACAAGGCCTGATGCGCAGGACCGCAAACGCGGGACTTGCCCGAAGCGCCCCTCCAGACAAACAAAAGCCCGTCACCAGGACGGGCTTTTCTCAACCGTAGAAACTCACGCCAGAGTGCGAGTCGCCTGGGGCACGCTCACCGGCGCCGGGCCATTGCCCAGCTCGTTGTGCAGGGCGGTCTCATCCAGTTGCTTGCACCACTTGGCGACCACTATGGTGGCCACACCATTGCCGATCAGGTTAGTCAGGGCGCGGGCTTCGGACATAAAGCGGTCGATGCCGAGAATCAGCGCCAGGCCGGCGACCGGCAAGGTGCCGACGGCCGAGAGGGTCGCCGCCAGCACGATAAAGCCACTGCCGGTCACCCCCGCCGCGCCTTTGGAGGCGATCAACAACACCGCCAGCAAAGTCATTTGGTCGACCAGGCCCATGGGCGTGTCGGTGGCCTGGGCGATAAACACCGCGGCCATAGTCAGGTAGATGGAGGTGCCATCCAGGTTGAAGGAGTAGCCGGTGGGAATCACCAGGCCGACCACCGATTTTTCGCAACCGAGCTTCTCCATCTTGCGCAGCATGTTCGGCAGTGCCGACTCAGACGACGAGGTGCCAAGCACGATCATCAGTTCTTCGCGGATGTAGCGAATAAAACGCAGGATGCTAAAGCCGTGAGCGCGGGCAATACCGCCCAGCACCACCAGCACGAACAGCACGCAGGTGATGTAGAAGCAGATCATCAACTGGCCCAGTTGCACCAAAGAACCCACGCCGTACTGGCCGATGGTAAAGGCCATGGCGCCAAACGCGCCCAACGGCGCGACTTTCATGATCATGCCGATGATGTTGAACATCACCTGGGCGATCCGGTCGATAAATTCCAGCACCGGACGGCCGTAGTCACCCATGCGATGCAGGGCAAAACCGAACATCAGCGAGAACATCAGCACCTGCAAAATATCGCCGGAGGCAAAGGCGCCGACCACGGTGCTCGGGATGATATTGAGGAAAAAGCCAATGGTGCTCTGCTGCGCGCCGGCCTGGGTATAAGCCGCGATGCCCGCAGTATTCAGGGTCGCCACATCCACGTGCATGCCGGCACCGGGCTGGGCGATATTGACCACCAGCAAACCGATCAGCAGCGCAACGCTGGACACCACCTCGAAATACAACAGCGCCAGGCCGCCGGTCTTGCCGACCGCCTTCATGTTTTGCATGCCGGCAATGCCGCTGACTACGGTGCAGAAAATAATCGGCGCAATGGCCATCTTGATCAGTTTGACGAAACCATCACCGAGCGGCTTTAACGCCACCCCGGCTTGCGGGTAGAAATGGCCAATGGCAACGCCCAGGGCGATGGCCACCAGCACTTGCACATACAGACTTCTGTAGAAAGGTTTGCGGGTCATGGCAGGTTCCTCACAAAGAGCGCACAGCACCATCCATCGATGCCTGCGCCAACGCAGCGCTAACTCTCCTGAACTGGAGAGATTTATTTTTCACTCGCGTTCAACGCCAGCTTGCTAGACCTATCGCAAGCCCCATGCCAGCCCTTTAAATAAAATTAATTCCTTTAAATACAGATACTTATAAATAATCACTCAGCATAACCAGGACCGTTCTGGCGGATAGCCGCCAAGGCCTAGGCGGCTATCCGCCAAACACCGCGCCCCGCCGCTCAACCGCCCGAGCGCGGACGCACCAACCGACTTGTGGCCGCGCCGCCGCTAGGCCTAACATCGTTCAATAACCGAGACTTAAGCACCGGCCAGAGCACCATTTTGTGGGCTGGGCACAGGCACTGGCGGACTGTTCGCTACGCTCCAGAGTCCAGCCTACAAAACCTATTCAGGAGGCATTGCGTGACCCCAGTAACGCCGCCCAAGACCGAGCGCCGACCGCGCTGGCGCAGCCTGTTACTACTGGCACTGTTGCTGTTGCCGCTGCTCTGGCCGGTGCAGCAACTGGCCGAGCGTTATTACGGCGAGCAGTTGCTCGAACGCAACCGGCAGACCCTCGACCTGTATGTCGCCAGCCTGCTCGGCACCCTGCGCCGCTACGAGGTATTGCCAGCCCTGCTCGGCGATCTACCGGGGCTGCGCGCGGCCCTGAACGCACCGACCGATGCCGACCGCCTGAACAACGCCAACCAGTTGCTCAAGCGTGTGGCGCAAGACACCGGCGCGGCGGTGATCTACCTGATGGCAGCCGACGGCACCACCCTGGCCTCCTCCAACTGGCAACAGAGCGACAGTTTTGTCGGCCGCAATTTCACCTTCAGGCCGTACTTTCGCGATGCCATGGCCGGCAAACCCGGACGCTTTTTTGGCATGGGCACCTCCTCCGGCAGACGTGGCTATTACTTCGGCAATGCCATCCGCGAGGGCGAGCAGATCCTTGGCGTGCTGGTGATCAAAATCAATCTGGATGACACCGAAACCCTCTGGGGCAAAACTCCCGAACGCCTGCTGGTTACCGACAGCAATGGCGTGGTGATTCTCACCTCCCATGCCGACTGGCGGTTTCGCGCCAGTCGCCCCCTCAGCCCCCAAAGCCAACAAGAAATCGCCCGCGACCAGCCCTACCCCACCCTGCAACCGCCGCCGCTGCAACTGGACGCCAAACAATGGCTACAGCAAAGCCACACGCTTAGCGAAACCGGCTGGGATGTCAGCATTCTCGCGCCGCGCACACTGGTCAGCGGCGCCGTGCAAAAGGTCCTGTACATCGCCGCCGCCAGCCTGTCGGTACTGCTGTTGCTGCTCGGTCTGCTGCTGCAACGGCGGCGTTATTACCTGCAACGCATCGCCTTGGCGGCGCACACCCGCAATGAGCTGGAAACCCGTGT
>JAURXE010000664.1 GCA_030654635.1 Pseudomonas sp. | reverse complement strand
CCAGCAGGCTGCCGTCGCCCAGATTGAGTTCGACCAGGCGGCGCAGGTGGCTGATGGAGTCCAGATCAATATGCGCGCAGACAAAACCGAGTAGACCGTTGTTGTCGCGCGCCTGTAGTACTTCCATCTGCACCAGGGTATCGGGTGCCAGGGTAATGCTGGCGAAAAACGGCCGCTCTGGGTCGCCTTTCCAGTCCTCCGGGGCTTTGATCAGCAAGCCTTTGAGCGACAGGTCATGCAGTTCGACATCCCAGCGCTGCTCGCCCTGCACCAGTTCGGTGGCGGCGTCGAAGGCGATGCGCTGAAAGCGCCGGCGGTTGTTGGCAGTATCACTCATGAACGGACTCCTCTGTGGTACTAACCACTATAGCTAAGGCTGCGTGAATACGGGTTTTAGCTTTAGTCGCCGGTGCCGATAAAAACCGCCGGCGAGGGTCATACTGAGCACTAACAGCGCGGTAAGTGGCCAGCGGTAATCGCTGAGCGTCTCGCGTGCGGCGTTGGCGCGGTACTGCCAAAGATGCTCGCGGGCGCTGGTAAAGTCGGGTTCTGGACAGTTGCGGGCAAAAGTTGCCGCCCAGGGCACTAAGGCACCTTTGTCGATGTAGCGCTGGTAGTAACGGCGAGCGCTGGCGTAGTCGCTGTCGATTAGCCAGCTGCTGGCGTTGCACAGGCTCGCCGCGAAAGCTTGGCTGCGCGCCGGTAGGTGTTCGGCGGCTTGAGCTGCTAGGTCGGCAGCCACGTAGCGGTAGTGAAAGCGCTGATTGGGTTGCGCCTGGTTGGCGGTTTGCCGGCGCGCCTCGGCAGTGCCCGGCCAGTTTTCGGGCGGCGGCGGGCCGAAAGGTTCGTAGTAGTTGTTATCGAGGGAATAACCGCCATCGGTGAAGGCTAAGTCCGGCGACATCTCGTAGCCGAGCAGCTGCATGCCTTGTCGGCGGGCTAGCACGGCGGCGGCGTAAAGGGCTTGGGCACGCTCGCTGGCAAACCAACTGTCAGTACCGTCGGTGCGCGCGGCGCCGTAATCGCGGGCGGCTTGTTGCAGGGCCGGGTTATCGAAGTAGTCGGGTGCCTCGTTGTAGCGCTCGGCGCGCAGCAGGCGCCGACCGAGCAGTTCGCGCAAGCGCGCAGCCACCGGGCGTGGGTGATAGTTGTCGATGTCGTCCTGGATGGCCGCTGGCGGTGCGGGCACTTCGGCGTCTACATAGGCTTTTAGTTCATCCAGGCTCAGTACCCGTTCGGCCACCACGGCGCTGTCGAGCCAGTAGATCTCGCCGCTGCGATACAGCTGGGTAAAGGCTTCGAGATACTCGCCGCTGCTCAGCGCCAACAGCGCGCTTTCGCCCTCGACCCGGCAGCGGGGTTTGAGTTGCTCATAGTCGCCGTCGGCACTGCGCCGCGAGCCCCAGTCTTCCTCTTGCGGGAAGGCTTGGGCGGCCTTGGCGTAGGCGGCGCCGGCCGCGGCTTGATCGCCAGCACGCAACGCCAGCTTGGCTCGCAGCCACCAGGCCAGGCCACTGTCACCGGCCTGCTTAAGAAAGTTGGCGGCGCTGTCGTAATGGCCGGTTTGGTAACTCAGCGCCGCGAGGCGGTCGGCATTGGCCAGGTTAGCGATGTCGCTGCGCTGCAGCAGTAGCGCCAGGCGCTGCTCATTTGCCGGTTGTTCGTCATAGGACCAGCCGGCATGGCTGAGTAAATGAGCGGTGAGCAATTGCTGCACGGGCAGCTCGCGCAGCAGACCCAGCAGTTGCG
>JAURXE010000657.1 GCA_030654635.1 Pseudomonas sp. | reverse complement strand
CAACTGACATAACGGCCAATCATGCGCACCAGCCAGTATCTGCTCTCGACCCTTAAAGAAACCCCCTCTGACGCAGTCGTCATCAGCCACAAATTGCTGCTGCGCGCCGGCATGATCCGCCGCCTGGCCTCGGGCCTGTATACCTGGCTGCCGATGGGATTGCGGGTATTGCGCAAGGTCGAGGCGATAGTGCGCGAAGAGATGAACGCCGCCGGCTCCCTGGAAGTACTAATGCCGCTGTTTCAACCGGCTGAGCTCTGGCAAGAATCCGGGCGCTGGGAAGAGTACGGCCCCGAACTGCTGCGGGTGAAAGACCGCCACGGCCGCGAGTTTTGCGCAGGTCCAACCCACGAAGAAGTGATCACCGACCTGGCCCGCAACGAGCTGAACAGCTACAAGCAGTTGCCGCTCAATCTATACCAGATCCAGACCAAGTTTCGCGACGAAATCCGCCCGCGCTTTGGCCTGATGCGCGGCCGCGAGTTCATCATGAAAGACGCCTATTCCTTCCACCAGGATCAAGCGTCCCTGCAACAAACTTACGACCGCATGCACCAAGCCTACTGCAATGTGTTTACTCGCTTAGGCTTGAACTTCCGTCCGGTAGAAGCGGACACGGGCTCGATCGGCGGCACCGGCTCCCACGAGTTTCATGTGCTGGCAGAATCGGGCGAAGACGACATCGCCTTCAGCGACAGCTCCGACTACGCCGCCAATATCGAAAAAGCCGAGGCCATCCCACGGGAAACCGCACGCGGCGCGGCCACTGAAGAATTGCGCTTGGTCGATACCCCGAACACCAAAACCATCGACGATCTGGTCAGCCAATTTGGCCTGGCCATCGAGAAAACCGTTAAGACCCTGGTCGTGCACAGCAGCGAAGCCGGCAAACTGATCGCCCTGATTATTCGTGGCGACCACGAGCTGAACGAAATCAAAGCCGCCAACCTAGAACAAGTCGCCAGCCCGCTGGTGTTCGCCTCTGAAGCCGAACTGCGCGATGCCATCGGCGCTGGCGCCGGTTCTCTGGGCCCGCTGAACCTGCCACTGCCTTGCATCGTCGACCGTTCCGTGGCCCTGATGAGCGACTTTGGTATCGGCGCCAACATTGATGACAAGCACTACTTGGGCTTCAACTGGGAGCGGGATTTGCCGCTGCCAGCGGTTGCCGACCTGCGCAATGTGGTTGCCGGCGATCCAAGCCCGGACGGCCAAGGCACTCTGGTGATTAAACGCGGCATCGAAGTTGGGCATATTTTTCAACTTGGCACCAAGTACAGCCAGGCACTCAACTGCCAGGTACTGGGCGAAAATGGCAAGCCAGTCATCCTGACCATGGGCTGCTACGGCATTGGCGTATCACGCGTCGTGGCCGCCGCCATCGAGCAGAACTTTGACGAGCGCGGAATTCTTTGGAATGACACTCTGGCGCCCTTCCAGATCGCCCTGGTGCCGTTGCGTTACGAGACCGAAGTGGTTCGCGAGGCGACTGACAAGTTGTACGCTCAACTGACCGCCGCCGGCTTTGAAGTGTTGCTGGACGACCGCGACAAGAAGACCAGCCCCGGTATCAAGTTTGCCGACATGGAGCTGATCGGCATTCCGCACCGCATCGTCATCAGTGATCGCGGCCTGGCCGACGGTAACCTGGAGTACAAGAGCCGGCGCGAGACTGACCCCCAGGCGATTCCTGCCGCTGACGTTTTGGCGTTTTTGCAAGCGCGCATCCGCGGCTAAGCGAGGCCACATGTTCCACCCAACCGCAGTTCAAACCGGCGCCGCGCTGTGTGGCGCGCTGTTGCTTAGCGGCTGCGCCAACCAGCTGGGCCAGCGCAGCGAGCACGAGCAACGCATCGAGCGTAAATTGCTTGAGCACAGCCTACAAATCGATGTCGGCGAGCCACCGATGCTTGAGCTGCCGCAGCGCCGGGTACGCATCCTCGAACAAAAAACCTTCGAAGTCACCGAGTTCGAGGTGAGCCGTCATTACGACCGTTACACCCCTTACCAAGGTTGGCGCGAATTGTATGAGGTGCCACTGGGCGCCGGCGCGGTAGTCGCCGGGGTGGGTGCCAACGTGGCCAACATCGTGACCTTTGGCAACGTACCCGACAGCGCCACCAAGGGCTGGTTTGACTACGGTTTCGCCGGGTTAAACCCGGCCATGAACGTCGAGTCCCACGGTCGCTCACAGCAAAACTTGGCCAGCACCGATGAAAACCAACTGGTTACCCGCAAGGAGTACTCCAGCCTGCCCTGGGCGGATCGTCCGGTCAGCGTTATTGCCGGCTCGCAGCGCCACGAACTCAGCACCGACAGCAAGGGCATACTGCGCCTGAACCTGCTCGACAGCCCGTTCGCCGAACAAGCCAACATCAGCCGCGTCGGCAAACTGCAACTCAGCGTTATCGACCCACAAGATGACACCCAGGCTCAAGCGACCTTGCTGGTTAGTCGTTCACTACGCGGCAAGCTGGTGGAGGCCCACAGGCTTATTTTTGATGACTTAGAAGGCGACGACGTCGCCCAATGGGTACACAGGGTTAAACGCTTAGCCGATTTAGGCCTGGAAGAGGAAGCCAGCGAGCTGGAACAAAGCCTGGTCGAGCTCACCCGTAACGACCCAGAGCTGCAGCAAGAGTTTCTGCAAGCGCTGCAAAAGAATGCCGGCCGCCTGGCGGCCGACCCCGGCGCCAACGATTAACAGCTGCCGCCAAGGTGCGGCAGCTGGCTACGCCAGCAAAACTTAGCTGCGCCGCACAATAAACCCCACCACGCCCTGCAGCGGCTGCTCACTTAACGCCACCTCCGTCACCTGCGCCGCTGACGGCCCCTGTGCCAGCCAGTCCGCCAGTTCACCCACAGCCAACTCCTCGCCCTCGATCAGCACCTCAACCCGACCATCTGCCAGGTTGCGCACCCAGCCATCGAGTTCCAGACGCTGGGCCTGCTCATCGGTGTGCTGGCGAAAGCCAACACCCTGAACCCGCCCACTGACAATGGCATGCAAACAAATGCGCGGCATTACTGCGCTCCTTTTTGTAACTGCGCCAAGCGCGCGGTTAAACCGGCGGCGGTTTGCTCACCGAGTAAACGCTCACGCAGCTTGCCCTGAGCATCAATAATATAAGTCACCGGCAGCACTTCACTGCGCGGCAACTGCCAGCGCGCGGCGGGATCATGCGCCAAGACCCGGTAATTAATCCCCAGCTCCGTACTGGCTTTGCTTAAATCGGCGCCCTGCAACTGGTCAAAATTAACCCCCAGCACAGTCACCGGCTGATCGCTGGATTGTTGCGCTAGCTTGTTCAGCTCGGCGATTTCGCCACGGCAGGGACCACACCACAGGGCCCAGTAATTAATCAGCAACCACTGGCCTTCTAGCTGTTCAGCCGTTACCTTTCGTCCATACTGATCAACACCGTAGTCTTCACTACAGCCGCCCAGCACCAGGCTAACAAGGATCACCATGAGCACCCGCCCCCTGAACCTGTACCAGTGGTGTTGCATTGCCATGCCGTCGAGCCTCGTAATTGCAGGATTGTTATGACGCTGGATGCCTTGCGCCTAGAAGTTCCGGACATTCTCAATGAGCAGGCTCCGGCACTGACCGAGCTGACCGAGCAACTCGCCGCTGCACGCCTGTTGCAGCCTGAAAATGCCCTACAAGAAGTGCTGAGTCTGTTGTTTCGTTGCAATCGCAGCGCCATGACCTTACTTGAAAGACAGCGCAGCCTGCAAAGCTTCAGCGATGCTTACCGTTATTACGCCCAAGCTTACGCCGGAGAAAACGCGCCACCGCCGCTGTTTTTACGCCTGTGCAGCGAGATGGCCGCAGGTTTTAAACGTTTATTGCTGCAAATCCTGCAAGGCCGTCAACCGTCGCGCCCGCACCTGGCCTGGTGCCTGTATAAGGCCCAGTATTACCTCGCACAAAGTTTGCTGCGCCACTACCAGATCTACCAAGAACCGCCACCCAGCCTATGGCGTGACAGTCATCTGCTGTACTGGATCGGCGAACATCAGGACTGCCTCGACGAGCACATCGCCGCCGCCTTTATGCCTGCGCCAGCCAGCACCTTGCGTGGCCTCTATCAACAGGCCCTGCTGCTGGCGCTGAGCAACCCCTTTCACCTGGCTCAAGGCGAATGCACCCAGTTATTTGCGGCGCTGACGCCACTGTCCAATCTCGCACGCCTACTGGCATGGGACGATGAGGAAGAAGGTGACGGGCAAACCGTCGACCTGACCGCATCGCAGCCCTGCCTGGCCCTTGATGAAGCCCCACAAGGGCAGCCGAACGATTTGCGCCGTTTCGAGTTAGGCGCCTTGCTGATTGGTTTGCATGAACCCGCCCCCTTGCAAACCCCGGCTGAACGGCAATTACTCGAACGGGTACGGGTTAACTGGCTGGGCCGCCAGCAGCGCCGACACGCGCGCAGCGAGTACGAAGGCCCATGCAACCTAATCATTGGCCTTGCCGACATTCACGCGCAGCTGCTGGAAAAACGCCCCAGTCACTGCGCTACCCTGATGCTTGACGGCAGCGCTGGCGGCGCTCGACTGCTCTGCAACAGCGACCAAGGCGCGCACTTACCCGTAGGCCAACTGGTACTGCTACTGGCTGACAGCGGCACACCAACTCTGGCCTTGGTGCGCTGGCGCCATCAAAACAGCGAAGGCTTGCACTTGGGCCTGCGTTACCTAAAAGGGCTACCACGTCCGGTTTGGCTGCGCCGCTCGCCCAGCTCACAAACCCACCCGGGCGTATTGCAAAGCACGCCAGAGCCCGGCAATGGCTGGCATCACGGCTTATGGTTACCCAACGGTCAGTTTGTCGAGGCTGAAAGCCTCTGGCTGCAACTGAGCAATATGCCCAATCAAACGGTGGTGCAGCTACCTGCCTGCAACCTGCTCACCTCGTCGGTATCGCGCTACCCCCTGCGCTTGGCCTAAGCCTGACTATTTCTGCAAAGCCAGTCACACACAGGCGCGCCTGACTGCACAGTTTTTAACTGGGCAGTCAGTTTAAAATTCGCTCGTCAGTTACCTATTCGAGCGAACACCGCCATGTCTTCTGCCAACGACCGTCTGATTGGCCCAGTTCCCGCGCAAATTATTAACCTCGCCCGCACCATCGTAACCTCCTATGACGGGCGTGTTGCCGAGTTCAATATTGCCGCCTGGCTGCAACTGGCAGGGCTGGAACGCTTGCCAGTGTCGCTGATGATTCGCTACCTGGACGGTGAGCAACACCGTGAGGTGGCCGTCGACCACGGTAACGTCGGTGCCCGCGGCAAAGTATTGCTGTCAGGTATTGCCCGTTTGCCGGTCAAACAAAAAATCCAGCAAGCCGAAGTATTCCTGCGCAGCGCAGTACCGGCGCAAAGCATGCTGGTCGAGGAGTTATTTGTGCAGGCCGTTGAGCAAATCAATAACGACAAGCGCCAAGCGCTGGTCTAAAGCAGCGCCTGTGCATCCAGAGCAACATAACCAAGCGGCTCAGCGGCCGCTAAGCCCTCGCTGACTCCCTGACTAATCGCCACTCCCCCTACCAACTCGCACTCCGGCGCCAGCTCTGACTGCGCAGGTTTTAGACTTTGCGGCCAGATGCTGAACTGTAAACCGGTAAGCCGGTTGAGTCGCTCCAGTGCCGCCTGCGGGTCGAGCTGATGCAGATAGATAACCTTGGCCTTGCTACTCATAAGCGACTACTTCCCAGTCAATCCATGACTTGCTGGCAATTGAACAACTGTCTATTCCAGTGACTGCCAGAAGCGTGCCAGCCTCCAATCCAAACAATTACAGGGCCCTATCCATCCAAATGGGCCAAGCGCCGGGCTGCAGCGCGCCGCAAACTGACCTTTTGCGTCACTGCGCCGGTGGTTGCAGCCATTGCGCCAGACTGCCACTAAACAACTCAGCCTGCTGCTGATAAAGCCCTTCCAAAGCGCTGCGCAACGCTGGGTACCAAGGCTCATCCAACTGCGCCGGCAACTGTTCAAGACGTGGCAGCGGCCAAGGGCTGTGGCTGATTAATTGCTGTAGCGGGTAATTCGACAGGTCGCGACACAGCACCCAGGCATCACTACCGGTGGCGGAAATCAGCTGCTCGCGCTCGAGAAAATCAATCATTTCCAGCCACTCATCGCCCGGCAACAACCAGCCGGCGCGCTGCACACTGTTGTGGCGCACCGGCAAACCGCGCTGCTGACGCTCATGAAAGACCCGCAAAACCCCCAGCAACACCAACAGCCTTGGCAGCGCGCGACGGCGCCAGTGATGCGGCGCCGACAAATTACACACCAGCTCGGCGCCAAACAGCACGATCAACCACGACAGGTAAAGCCACAACAAAAACAGCGGCACAGTGGCAAAGGCGCCGTAGATAAGCTGATAGCCAGGAAAGAAGCTCACATACAGACCAAACAACGCCTTGGCAACCTCAAACAACACGGCGGTAAACAGCCCGCCAAGCAAGGCATGTTTCAGTGGCACGCGGGCATTGGGGACAGTGGCATAGATCAGCGTAAAAGCCGCCACGCTAAAAATTAACGGGGTGAAACTGAGCAGGGTTTTTGCCCCCACTAGCGCGTGCGGGCCCGACAACAAGGAGGTGGAGGTCAGATAGGTGCTGACCGCAAAGCCGCTGCCCAACAGCAACGGACCGAGACTGAGGATCGCCCAATACAGCAGAAAACTGGAAACCCCGCGCCGGCTCTGGCGCACTCGCCAGATGGTATTAAAGGCCTGCTCGATGGTCACCAGCATCATAAAAGCGGTGACCGCCAACGCCAGCACGCCCACCCAAGTCAGCTGCCGCGCCTGCACGGTGAAAGCCTTGAGGTACTCCTGCACCGCAGCGCCGGTTGAGGGCACGAAATTGCGAAATACAAAATTCTGAATCTGCTCGCCAACTCCCTGAAAGGCCGGCACGGCCGACAGCATGGCGAAGGTCACCGTCATCATCGGCACTACCGCAAACAAGCTGGTGTAGGTCAGTGCTGCAGCGCTGCTAATACCGCGATCGGCATGGAAACGTCGAAATAAAAATCGCCAAAAATCCATCGCATCATGAAGACGTTGGCGCATTCCTGCTCCTTGGTGGGTGATCGATTGACGCGCCGCCGCCCAGACTTTTCACACTGGGTTCAGCTGGCTACGCAGACGCGGTTAGAATAGCCGCCTGCCTAACCAAGAAGCGACCCGCAAATGACCGATTTGACGCTCTATCACAACCCGTCTTGCTCCAAATCGCGCGGGGCGCTGGAAATACTCGAGGCCCGCGGCCTCAGCCCAAAGGTTGTGCGTTACCTCGACACCCCACCCAACGCCGCCGAACTGCAAGCCTTGCTGGTTAAACTCGGGCTGCCCGCCCGGCAACTGCTGCGCACCGGCGAAGAGGCGTACAAAAGCCTCAACCTGGCCGACGCCAATCTCAGTGAGGCGCAATTGATCGCCGCCATGGTCGCCCAGCCTAAGCTGATTGAGCGACCGATCCTGATTGCCGGTGAACGCGCCATTATTGGTCGCCCACCGGAACGCATTCTCGAGCTACTGGCATGAGCGCGCCCTACATCCTGGTGCTCTATTACAGCCGCCACGGCGCGACCACCGAGATGGCCCGGCAAATTGCCCGCGGCGTGGAACTTGGCGGCCTGGAAGCCCGACTGCGCACCGTGCCGGGAGTCTCCAGCGACTGCCAACAGGTCGCACCCCAAATCGCCGCCGAAGGCGCCCTATACGCCAGCCTGGATGACTTGAAAGACTGCGCGGGGCTCGCCATGGGTAGCCCAACCCGTTTCGGCAACATGGCCGCGCCACTCAAGTACTTTCTCGACGGCACCAGCAATCTGTGGCTCACCGGCGGTTTGGTCGGCAAACCGGCCGGGGTCTTTACCAGCACCGCCAGCTTGCACGGCGGCCAGGAAACCACTCTGCTGTCGATGCTGTTACCGCTTCTGCACCACGGCATGTTGGTCTGCGGCCTGCCCTACAGCGAGGCTGCCCTGCTACAAACCCGTGGCGGCGGCACCCCTTATGGCCCCAGCCACCATGCTGGCGCCGACGGCAAACGCGCCCTCGATGACGACGAAACCGCCCTGTGCCGCGCCCTTGGCCTGCGCTTGGCAAAAACCGCCCAGCAACTGGAGACACCCCGTGGCTAAAACCCCGAAACCCTTGCCAGAACTTGATTGGCTGCAACCGCGCGTAAAACTAAGCCGAGCCATAAGCCTTGCATGCTTCTTCGCGCTGGCTCTTCTAATCCTGCTGTGGAATTTGTTCTTTGCGGACTTAAACGGTGCCCGACCGTGGGGCATTCTGCTGTTCGCCCTGACTCCCTTGGCGCTGTTGACTCCAGGGATGCTGGCGGGTCACCCAAGAGCCTCCGCGTGGCTCTGCTTTGTGGTCAATCTGTACTTCATCGCTGGGGTGCTAGCGGTCATGGGCACAAAAACAACATTTTTTGACTGGGCATTACTCTGTCTCAGCGTCACGCTGTTCTGCTCGGCGCTGATGTACACCCGCTGGCGCTTCCAGTACGACCGCAAGTTGGCTGGCGAATAGCCAAGGTTCGCAGCGCATAGATGGATATCGCTGCGCTCAACCAAATCCTACGAGCGGATTTTTACCAGCCGAGGGTTTCTTTTAGGAAGGGAATGGTCAGCTTGCGCTGGGCCTGCAGGGAGGCTTGATCGAGGCGTTCGAGCAGTTCAAACAGCGCGCTCATGCTGCGCGTGCCACGGGTGAGGATAAACCGGCCGACTTCATCGGGCAGTTGCAAGCCGCGGCGCGAGGCGCGCAGTTGCAGGGCGCGCAACTTGTCTTCATCGGACAACGACTGCAGTTGAAACACCAGCGCCATGGTCAGGCGCGACTGCAGGTCCGGCAAGCCCACCGCCAACTCGCGCGGCGAGCAGGCGGCCGACAGCAGCAGGCGTCTACCGCTGTCGCGCAAGCGGTTAAACAGGTGAAACAAGGCCTCTTCCCAGTCGCTACGCCCAGCCACCGCATCCAGATCATCCAGACAGACCAGCTCGCACTGCTCGAGGTTATCCAGCAGTTGCGGGCCGTAATCGACCACCTCACGCAGCGGCAAGTACACCGCCGGCTCATCGCGCTGTTCAAAACGCAAGCAGGCGGCTTGCAGTAGATGGCTGCAACCCACGCCCGCGCCACCCCAGAGGTAAATCAGGCTTTCCGTCCAGCCGGCCTCGGGCTCACACAAACGCTCGACATAGCCGAGCGCCGCGGCGTTAGCACCGGGGTAATAGTTGGCGAAGGTGGCGTCATCGCGCAGACGCACACCCAGGGGCAGTTGGATCGGAGTCATGGCAGGCAGAACGGCGCTACAGCGCCGTCGAAACACTCGTTAAGTAGTGAGTAGGCCACGGGACAGTTACCCATGCAGGCGCAAAGTTTATACAAATCAGGCAGATGGCGCAGCAACCGAGGCAGTTAAG
>JAURXE010000655.1 GCA_030654635.1 Pseudomonas sp. | reverse complement strand
TTTAACTGTCCTCTGCGGGAGTGATTAACTGCCAGCAGTCTAGCCAGTGCGCAAGAAGCGAGGCAGCACTATCAGAAACCCGGTTGGCAGCTTATGCAGCGCATTGATACAAGCACCCAGTGCTTCATCACCTGAATGAATCCAGCGCCATTCCCTCGCAGCGCAAAACTTGCCCGCCGGCCGATTCGGGGCTATCAAAGATAGTCTACCTATCCGCGTTACCAGCCGTGAGTGCCTGCCATGAGTGTCCATCACAACCGTCAATTCTTACTCGCCCAGCGCCCGCAAGGCCTGCCCAGTCGGGAAACCTTCAGCTATGTCGAAACCGTTCTCGGCGAGCCGGGGCCGGGGCAAATTCTGGTCAAGAATGAATACCTGTCCCTGGACCCGGCCATGCGCGGCTGGATGAACGATGCCAAGTCCTATATCCCGCCAGTCGGTTTGGGTGAGGTGATGCGCGCCCTCGGCGTCGGCAAGGTAATCGCCTCACAAAACCCGGGTTTTGCCGTGGGTGACTACGTCAATGGCGCGCTGGGCGTGCAGGATTTCTTTCTCGGCGAGCCCAAGGGCTTCTACAAGGTCGACCCAAGCCGTGCGCCGTTGCCGCTGTACCTGTCGGCGCTCGGCATGACCGGCATGACCGCTTACTTCGCCCTGCTCGATGTCGGCCAGCCAAAAGCCGGTGAAACCGTGGTGATCTCAGGCGCGGCCGGCGCTGTCGGCAGCATTGCCGGGCAAATCGCCAAACTCAAAGGCTGCCGGGTGATTGGCATTGCCGGCGGCGCCGAGAAGTGCAAATCGCTGATCGACGAGCTGGGCTTTGACGGCGTGATCGACTACAAAAACGAAGACCTGATCGCCGGTCTCAAGCGTGAATGCCCGAAGGGCGTGGATGTGTATTTCGACAACGTCGGCGGCGACATCCTCGATGCGGTGCTGACCCGCCTGGCCTTCAAGGCGCGGGTAATCATCTGCGGCGCCATCAGCCAGTACAACAACAAACAAGCGGTCAAAGGCCCGGCCAACTACCTGAACTTGCTGGTCAACAGCGCCCGCATGGAAGGCATGGTGGTGATGACCTACGCGCCGCGCTTTGCCGAAGCCGCCGCAGAAATGGGTGGCTGGCTGGCCAGCGGTAAGATCAAGAGTCGCGAAGACATAGTGGTCGGCCTGGAAACTTTCCCGGAAACCCTGCTGAAACTGTTCAGCGGCGAGAACTTCGGCAAGTTGGTGCTGAAGGTCGAGTAAGCCGGCGGGCGCCAACAATAGTGGGTTATGCCGCTACGCGGCTAACCCACCCTACGCTTGAGCTTCTGCGCTTAAACCAACTCTGCCAGCACTGCCGCCAAGGCTTGCTGCGGGTTGGCGGCCTGGCTGATCGGCCTGCCGATGACCAAATAATCGGAACCAGCCTGTAAGGCTTGCGCCGGGGTCAGAATCCGCCGTTGATCATCCTGGGCACTGCCAGCCGGGCGAATCCCCGGCGTCACCAACTGCAACTGCGGATACGTGGCTTTCAGGGCGCTGGCCTCCTGGGCCGAACAGACCAAACCATCCAAACCGGCCTGCTGGGCCAACCCGGCCAGACGCAGCACCTGCGCCTGCGGTTCGATATCCAGACCAATACCGGCCAGGTCCTCACGCTCCATGCTGGTCAGTACGGTCACGCCGATCAGCAAGGGTTTCGGTCCACTGAGTTGCTCCAGAGTCTCGCGACACGCGGCCATCATCCGTAAGCCGCCGGAGCAGTGCACATTGACCATCCACACGCCCAGCTCAGCCGCAGCTTTAACGGCCATGGCAGTGGTGTTGGGAATGTCATGGAATTTCAGATCGAGAAATACTTCAAAACCCTTCACCTGCAAGGCTTCGACAATCGACGGCCCGCAGCGGGTGAACAACTCTTTACCGACCTTGAGCCGGCACTGGGCTGGATCAAGCTGAGCCGCCAGCGCCAAGGCAGCGTCAGCAGTGGGAAAATCGAGGGCAACAATAATCGGGCTCTGGCAAGGCATGGCGGCTTCTCTGGCTAATCAAAACGCCGCGCAGTGTAGCGCAAGCCCCGCTTGATCGGGGGCTGTGCAGGTATAAGCGGTGCTGCTTTAGAGCAAATTGCTCATGGCAAAAGCGGTCATAAAACCGGCCAGGGTGATTAATCCAGTGAAGGCATGGGTCTCGGAAAATGCTTCAGGAATCAGCGTATCCACCAGCATGCACAGCACGGCACCGGCTGAGAAACCCAGCGCAAAGGACAACCACAGCGGCGACAGATCGGCCATTAATAACGGCCCGAGCATGGCCGCCACCCCGGAGAGCAGCACAATCACGCCCCAAACACTGAACACATAGGCGGCGCTGCGGCCCTCGGCTTTAAGCCCGGCGGCGCTGGCCAAGCCTTCCGGCAAGTTGGCCAGCAGGATCGCAATCATCATCACCAAACTGACATTGCCACCGCCAAGCAAGGCTAGCCCCAGGCCCAGGGACTCTGGAATACCATCCAGAAAAGCCCCGGCGGCAATCAGCAAGCCCACCACCGGCGCCTTGCCCGACGACTTGCTGCGGTGCTTGCGCTCCTGGTATTCGAGCCACTCATTGGCCGCCACAAACACCACCCCACCGAGCAGCAAACCGCTCAGGGTTGGCCAAATACCGCCGAGGCGTTGCGCTTCGGGGATCTGTTCAAAACACAAGGCGGCAATCAGCACGCCACTGCCATAGGCCATGACGGTGGCCACCACCTTGCGTGGCAAGCTCCAGTAAAAGCCGATCAAGGCCCCAACCAACAAGGTGCTAGCAGCCAGCCAAGCCCAAAGCCCGGCCTGCAAAACAATCCCCAAACCCATGCGTGCACCCCTAAAAAGCAACAAGGCTACCGGCTCAGGCACCGGGACGCTTGCTTATTGCCCTTAAGAACCTGAGGGGCGATGGGTTAAGCTAAGTTTTAGATCGACTGATTTTCACCAGCAGGGATTGGATAGGCAGATGGGACGAGTGGTAGCTGCAGCGGTTTACGCCAAAGGTAAAAAGGTCGCCGACATTAGCCTGGACGAAGGCGCAGCGTGGGCCGCCAAGCCGGAGCACTTTGTCTGGATTGGTCTGCAGCAACCCAATAGCGACGAACTGGGCAGCCTGCAGCGGCAATTTAACCTGCATGACTTGGCGATCAGCGACGCGTTGGCACAACACCGCCGACCGAAACTGGAAACCTTTGGCGATGCGCTGTTTATGGTGCTTTACGCGCCACTGAGGGTCGACGGCAAGCTGGAGTTTATCGAGACTCACATCTTTGCTGGCACCGGCTACATCATCAGCGCCCGTTACGGCGACTCATCGCCCTACTCCCATGTGCGGCAAAGTTGTGAGGCCAAGCCGCTACTGCTGGCCAACGGCGAAGACTTTGTACTCTACGCACTGCTCAACTTTGTAGTGGAAACCTATCGGCCGGTGACCGAGCTGATCCACAGTGAAATCGATGAGCTGGAGCAAAACGTCCTCAGCCAGTCCCTCAGCCAGGGCGACATCGAGCGCATCCACGGCCTGCGCCGCGATCTATTGCGCCTGCACCGCCATGTGGCCCCGCTGGTAGAGATCTGCCAAGAGCTGCAAAGCCTGTCGTTTCCCTTTATCGACAAACACATGCGGCCGTACTTTCGCGACGTGGCGATTCACGTCAACCGCCTGCTGGAAGACTTGACCGCCCTGCGCGACATCGCCAGTCAAACCATCGAGATAGGTTTGCTGCTGGAGTCGTCACGGCAGAGCGTGGTGCAACGCAAATTCGCCGCCTGGGCTGCGATTCTGGCCTTCCCCACGGCAGTGGCCGGGATCTACGGAATGAACTTTCAAAATATGCCGGAGCTGACCTGGCACTACGGCTACTTCGGCGTTCTGGGGCTTATCAGCGTGGGCTGCTGCACATTATTTGCCAACTTCAAACGCCTGGGCTGGCTGTAATCCGTAGGTTCGGCTTTAGCTCACCAAAACCTAAAGCCCAAGCTAGCAAACCCTCTTCAATCCCGCGCAACGAGATAGGGCTTAACGCTTGCCCTGCGCGACAAAGCGCATCATCCACTCGGCCACCATATGGCCTTGTTGCTCATGCTGCAGACTGGTGAGACCGCGCTTGTACACCTGCTCACCGTACATACCCTGGCGAATTTCCAGTACCGAGCGCGAGTAGTCGTGATCAAACTCTGGATGGCCCTGGAAGCACAACACCTGATCGCCAATGCAATAAGCGCCAATCGGGCAGAACTCGCTGCTGGCCAGAATGGTGGCGTTATCTGGGGCCACAGTGACTTGGTCTTGGTGGCTAATCAGCATGGCTAAACGCTCGGTACTCGGCTGCATCCAGGCCGGCTGCTCGCTGACCTCATAGTGGTGCACGCCAACCCCCCAACCCTGAGTGGCCCGTTCAGTTTTACCACCCAGTAACAAAGCCAGTAACTGATGACCAAAACACACACCCATCAGTTTGTCGCCCAACTGATAACGCTTCAGCAAAAACACCCGCAGGGTTGCAATCCAGGGATCACTGCCGAAGGAGTCGGCCTTGCTGCCGGTGATCAGATAGGCGTCGTAGCGCTGTTGATCGTCCGGGTATTGGCCGGCAACTACGTTGAACACTTCGAACTCGGCCGCAATCGGCTGGCGGGCGAATAAACGCTGAAACATCCGACCATAACCCTGAAATTGGTCAACCAAATCGGGGTGAATGTTATCGGTCTCAAGGATGCAAATACGCAGTGGCATGCAGGTTTCCTGAAGCAGTTAATGGCAAGGTCAAGTGTTTGTTTTTTTTAACAAAGATAGCCTTTTATGAAAACCTCTCGACGGGCAAAAGGCGCAATTAGCCTGAGCTTTTATCGCGACCAAAATTGGCCAGGCAACTGCCGCTTTAGCCCAGGGTTCAGTGCAGAACTTGCCCATTTGCCCGCCAGCCGCTGCAACAGGGTCATAGCCCCGGCGCCGGCTTTGTTCTAGATTCGCCACTGGCGCATTTTCAGGCAGTGTGAAAACTACTGCGCTCGGTTATGCCACGTTAAAAACAGGCTCGGACTGCTCATTTACAACTCGTAAACTCCGCGTCCTCGCCTGTTTTTGCCTTGCCTAACCTTCGCTCGCTACGTTTTCACACTGTCTGCTTGCCCGCACAATAATTATGAAAGCGCGAGAGCCATGACCCAAGCCGATCTGATTTCCCCTGCCCGTTTTCTAGCCCGTCTGCCCGTCAACCTCAGCCGTGTGCCACGGATGTTGCGCGGCCTGTATTACACCGGCATTCGTAACCGCGAAAAAACCCTGTCCCTGGCTTGGGCGCTAGAGCGCACCAGCCAGCAGCATCCAGAACGTCCGGCGGTGATGGATGAAAGCCGCAACCTCAACTATCGCCAGTTCAATGCCTGGGCCAATCGCCTCGCCTGGTCCCTCAAGGCCGATGGGGTCAAGCACGGCTCGGTGGTGGCGGTGATGCTGGAAAACCGCCTGGAGCAACTGGCTTTGCTGGCCGCGCTGGCCAAGCTTGGCGCGGTCGGGGCGCTGATCAACACCACCCAACGCGGCAAGGTGCTCACCCACAGCTTGAACCTGGCCAAGCCCTCGTTCTTTGTAATTGGCGAAGAGTTGGTCGAAGCCTTTGCCGAGGTTCGCGGCGACGTTAGCGGCGCCGACCAGTCCTGCTACTGGCTGGCCGACCGCGACACCTTGCAAGACACCGGTATCGCGCCCAGCGGTTGGCTCAACCTGGCCCAACGCATTGTCGGCCAAAGCGAAACCAATCTGCCGGACAGCCAGCAGGTCAAACTCAAAGACCCCTGTTTCTATATCTACACCTCCGGCACCACCGGCATGCCGAAAGCCTCGATCACCAGCCACGGCAAGTGGATCAAGGCCTATGGCGGCTTCGGCCATGCCGGCTTGGCGCTGCAGAACACCGATGTGCTGTACCTGACCCTACCGCTCTACCACAGCAATGCCGTGACCGTCAGCTGGGGCTCGGTACTGGCCGGCGGCGCGGCCTTGGCGGTACGCCGCAAGTTCTCCGCCAGCGCCTTCTGGAAGGATGTGGCCTATTACAACGCCACCTGTTTTGGCTATATCGGCGAGCTGTGCCGCTATCTGCTCAATCAACCGGTATGCGCGGAGGAAAAAAAATAACAGCCTGACCTGCATGATCGGCAACGGCTTGCGTCCTTCGATCTGGAACGAGTTCAAAACCCGCTTCGAGGTGCAGCGTATTACCGAGTTTTATGCCTCCAGCGAGGGCAACATCGGCTTCACCAATGTGTTCAATTTTGACAACACTGTCGGCTATTCCCCGGCCACTTTCGCCATCGTCGGCTATGACTTGGACAACGATCGACCGCTACGCAATGCCAAGGGCTTCTTAGAAAAAACCAGCCAGGGCCAGCCCGGTTTATTGATCAGCGAAATCAGCAAAAAATGGCCCTTCGATGGCTACACGGACCCGGCCAAGAGCGAAGCGGCGATCCTGCGTAACGTGTTCAAAAAAGGCGACGCCTGGTACAACACCGGCGACCTGATGCGCGACATCGGCTGCAAGCACGCGCAGTTTGTCGACCGCCTGGGCGACACCTTTCGCTGGAAGGGCGAGAACGTTTCCACCACCGAAGTAGAAAGCCTGCTGGGCGCCTTCCCAGGCGTCGAAGATGCGGTGGTCTATGGTGTAGAAATCCCGGAAACCAACGGTCGCTGTGGCATGGCCGCGCTGCGCCTGAGCGCCGGTGCACAACTAGACCCGCAGGCCTTGGCGCAGTACCTGGACCAGGAAATGCCCGCCTACGCCGCGCCGCTGTTTATTCGCCTGCTGACCGAGGTGGAAACCACCGGCACCTTCAAATACAAGAAGAC